>NZ_JBMNDO010000183.1:0-11144 GCF_052542855.1 Streptomyces sp. SAS_281 | reverse complement strand
AGCTGCGCCTGCTCCCCGAGGCGGACGGGACTTCGAGCTGCGCCTGCTCCCCGAGGCGGACGGGACTTCGAGCTGCGCCTGCTCCCCGAGGCGGACGGGACTTCGAGCTGCGCCTGCTCCCCGAGGCGGACGGGTTCCGCGTCGAGGTCTCGGACGCGCGCGGCGAGCGGCCTCCGGAGCTGTGCGCGGACGGGCCCGCCGCCGAGGGCGGGACGGGCTGCGCCTGGTCGCGGCGCCGGCGGCGGTGTGGGGCGTCGCCGAGCGCGTCGTCGGCAGGACGGTGTGGGCGCGGGTGGCCCCGGGGCGGTGAGGCCCTACGCCCCCGCCAGCACCACCAGCTCCCGCGTGGCCCGGGTCATCGCCACGTACCGGTCCACCGCCCCGCCGACCCCCTCCCCGAAGCGCTCCGGCTCGACCAGGACCACGAGGTCGAACTCCAGGCCCTTCGAGAGGGCCGGCGTCAGCGCGCGGACGCGCGGCGACGGCGGGCGGAAGGCCGCCGGGGCGCCGATCACGCACGCCGTGCCCTCGGGGTGGGTCGTCAGCCAGGTGCCGAGGACGGCGGGCAGGTCCGTGACCGGGCCACGGCGCACGGGGATGCCGCTGCTGCGGATGGAGACCGGGACGTTGGCGTTCGGCAGGGCGGCCCGGATCACCGGTTCCGCCGCCGCCATGATCTCCTCCGGCGTGCGGTAGTTGACGGTCAGCGCGGCGAGGGTGATCCGGTCGAACCCGACCCGCTCCAGCCGCTCCCGCCACGACTCCGTGAAGCCGTGCCGGGCCTGCGCGCGGTCCCCGACGATCGTGAAGCTGCGCGAGGGGCACCGCTGGAGCAGCATCTGCCACTCGGCGTCGGTCAGTTCCTGCGCCTCGTCCACCACCACATGCGCGAACGGGCCCGCCAGCTCGTCCGGTTCGGCGGTGGACAGCGCGTCCGGGTCGAGCAGCGTGTCCTGGAGGTCCCGGCCGCGCAGCATCCCCACCGCGCCCTGGCTCTCGTCGATCTCCGCGTTCTCCAGCAGGCTGTCGATCGCCTCGGCGCGGCGCGCACGCTCGGCAGCGGCCGTCGCCTCGTTGCGCCGCCGGCGGCGGGCCGCGTCCGGGTCGCCGAGCCGCTGCCGGGCCGCGTCCAGGACCGGCAGGTCGGAGACCGTCCACGCCTGGGGCTCGGAGCGCTGGAGCCGGGCCACCTCCTCGCGGGCGAGCCGGGGCGCGCACGTACGGAGATAGGCGGGGACGGACCAGAGGTCACCGACCAGGTCCGCCGCCTCCAGCAGGGGCCACGCCCGGTCGAAGGCCGACATCAGCTCGCGGTCGCGCAGCAGCGCCTGGCGGACCAGGTGGTCCGGGACCTCCTCGTCCTGCCGGTCCGCGTGCTTGTCGGCCAGGATCGTCAGCACCTCCTCCAGGACCGCGTCCCGCGCCTCGTTGTGCGGGACGCCCGGCGCCGACTCGAAGGCCACGGCCCACTCGGCGGCGGTCAGCCGGACGTCCGCCCAGGGCGTCGTCACGGTCAGGCCCTGGGCGGGCGGCTCCTCGTAGAACGCGACGGCCGCATCGACCGCCCGCACCAGTTCCGCCGAAGCCTTCAGCCGGGCCACCTCCGGATCGGCCTCCGGCAGGGCCGCCGCGCCCTCCGGGACGAGGTCGCGCAGGGTGCACGTACGCACCCCGTCCTCACCGAGGCTCGGCAGCACGTCGGCGACGTAACCCAGGTACGGCTGGTGCGGGCCGACGAACAGGACGCCGCCGCGCCGGTGTCCGAGGCGCGGGTCCGCGTGCAGGAGGTACGCGGCGCGGTGCAGGGCGACGACCGTCTTGCCGGTGCCGGGGCCGCCGTCCACGACCAGCGCCCCGCGCGAACCGGCCCGGATGATCGCGTCCTGGTCCGCCTGGATCGTGGAGAGCACGTCCCGCATCCGGGACGAGCGGTTGGTGCCCAGGCTCGCGATGAACGCCGACTGGTCGTCCAGCGCGGCGTGCCCGGCGAAGGCGTCCGGCGCGAACACCTCGTCCCAGTAGTCGCTGACCCGCCCGCCGGACCACCGGTAGCGGCGGCGGCTCGCCAGGCCCATCGGGTTGCCGTGCGTCGCCCCGAAGAACGGCTCGGCGGCCGGGGAGCGCCAGTCGGTCAGCAGCCGGCGGCCCTCGCTGTCCGTGAGGCCGAGCCGTCCCACGTACACCGGCTCGGAGCCGTCCGCCCCGGCCATGTGGCCGAGGCACAGGTCCAGGCCGAAGCGGCGCAGGGTGCGCAGCCGGGCGGTCAGCCGGTGGATCTCCGCGTCCCGGTCCAGACCCTGCCGGCCAAGACCGCCCGGGGCGCGGCGGGCGGTGTCGAGGGCGGCGGTCAGTTCGGCGACGGTCTCCTCCAGGCAGCGCGCGATCGCCGCGAAGTGCCGCTCGTCGGCGGCGATCAGGGCGGGGTCCGCCTTGGCCTCGGCGCGGTCGCCGGTCAGCGCGAAGGCGCTCGTCGTGAGGGTGGTGGGGGAGGGGGTGACAGGACTCGAATCGGGCACTACGCAGAACTCCCAAATGCCGCAGGTGGCTGGCTCAGGTCAGCGATTGTGCGGGACAAGGGGGGCCTTGCGGCAAGGCCCCCCTTGCGCTATACGTTGAGAGTGGCCGGAGGTGACTCTCCCCCCCGGTCCGGTACTCGGCGAGGCCGTGCCCGGTCCGGTTGTGCGCCGGGGCCGTCCCCACTCGGTCGCCGGCCGCCCGCGACCGGCCCCGCCTGCGGGAATGGTCCCAGGACCGGCCGCTGATCCCGGACTGCTACGCGTAAGCGGAGCGCCCGCTACCCGCTCGTATGCTCGGAGGCATGACCGATCCTCAGAGCGGACCCCCCACCACCAACTCGATGCGGCGCGCGCTCAAGCGTGCGCGTGACGGTGTCGCCCTCGACCGGGCCGAGGCCGCCGTGCTGCTCCAGGCGCGCGGCGACGATCTGACGGATCTCGCAGCCTCCGCAGCCCGGGTGCGCGACGCCGGTCTGGCGGCGGCGGGGCGGCCGGGGGTCATCACGTACTCCCGCAAGGTCTTCATCCCGCTGACCCGGCTCTGCCGCGACAAGTGCCACTACTGCACGTTCGTCACCGTGCCCGGCAAGCTCCGCCGGGCCGGGCACGGCATGTTCCTGTCGCCCGACGAGGTGCTGGCCATCGCCCGCGAGGGCGCCGCGATGGGCTGCAAGGAGGCCCTGTTCACGCTCGGGGACCGGCCGGAGGACCGCTGGCCGGAGGCGCGCGAGTGGCTGGAGGCCGAGGGGTACGACGACACGCTGGCGTACGTACGCGCCATGGCGATCCGGGTCCTGGAGGAGACGGGGCTGCTGCCGCACCTCAACCCCGGGGTCATGAGCTGGACGGACCTCCAGCGGCTCAAGCCGGTCGCGCCGTCCATGGGCATGATGCTGGAGACGACCGCGACCCGCCTGTGGTCCGAGCCCGGCGGCCCGCACCACGGCTCCCCGGACAAGGAACCGGCCGTGCGGCTGCGGGTCCTGGAGGACGCCGGGCGGTCCAACGTGCCGTTCACCACGGGCATCCTGATCGGCATCGGCGAGTCGTACGAGGAGCGCGCGGACTCCCTCTTCGAGCTGCGCCGGACCGCCCGCGCCTACCACGGCATCCAGGAGGTCATCGTCCAGAACTTCCGGGCCAAGCCCGACACCGCGATGCGCGGGATGCCGGACGCGGAGCTGGAGGAACTGGCCGCCGCGATCGCCGTCGCCCGGCACATCCTGGGCCCGTCCGCCCGCATCCAGGCCCCGCCGAACCTGGTCGACGCGGAGTACGCGCTGCTCATCGGCGCGGGCATCGACGACTGGGGCGGGGTGTCCCCGCTGACCCCCGACCACGTGAACCCGGAACGCCCCTGGCCGCACATCGACGAACTCGCCGCCCGCACCGCCGAGTCCGGCTTCACGCTCCGCGAACGGCTCACCATCTACCCGGAGTTCATCCAGCGCGGCGAACCCTGGCTGGACCCGCGCCTGCTCCCGCACGTCCGCGCGCTCGCCGACCCGGAGACCGGGCTCGCCCGCGAGGGCGCGATCCCGGAAGGGCTGCCCTGGCAGGAGCCGGACGAGGGGTTCAACGCCTCCGGCCGCACCGACCTGCACCGCACCATCGACACGGAGGGCCGCACCGGCGACCGCCGCGACGACTTCGACGTCGTGTACGGGGACTGGGAGGCGCTGCGAGAGGCGGCGGCCCCCGGGATGGTGCCGTCCCGGATCGACGGGGACGTGCGCACGGCGCTGAGCCGGGCGGCGGACGACCCGACCCGGCTCACGGACGACCAGGCGCTCACCCTGCTCCACGCGGACGGCCCGGCCCTGGACGAGCTGTGCCGGATCGCGGACGCGCTGCGGCGCGACGTGGTCGGCGACGACGTCACGTACATCGTCACGCGGAACATCAACTTCACCAACGTCTGCTACACCGGCTGCCGCTTCTGCGCCTTCGCCCAGCGCCGCACCGACGCCGACGCGTACACCCTCTCGCTCGACCAGGTCGCGGACCGGGCCGCGCAGGCGTGGGACGTGGGCGCCGTCGAGGTCTGCATGCAGGGCGGCATCCACCCGGACCTGCCCGGCACCGCGTACTTCGACATCGCGCGGGCGGTGAAGGAGCGGGTGCCCGGCATCCACGTCCACGCGTTCTCGCCGATGGAGGTCGTCAACGGGGCCACCCGCACGGGCATGTCGATCCGGGACTGGCTGACCGCCGCCAAGGAGGCCGGCCTCGGCTCGATCCCCGGCACCGCCGCCGAGATCCTGGACGACGAGGTCCGCTGGGTCCTCACCAAGGGCAAGCTGCCCACCGCGACCTGGCTGGAGGTCATCAGGACCGCCCACGAGGTGGGCCTGCGCTCCTCCTCGACCATGATGTACGGCCATGTCGACCAGCCCCGCCACTGGCTGGGCCACCTGCGCACCCTGGCCGCGCTCCAGCAGGAGACCGGCGGCTTCACCGAGTTCGTGACGCTGCCCTTCATCCACACCAACGCCCCGGTGTACCTCGCCGGGATCGCCCGCCCCGGCCCGACCGACCGCGACAACCGGGCCGTCACCGCGATGGCCCGCCTGCTGCTGCACCCGCACATCACCAACATCCAGACCAGCTGGGTCAAGCTCGGCACGGAGGGCGCGGCCGAGATGCTGCGCTCGGGCGCGAACGACCTGGGCGGCACGCTCATGGAGGAGACCATCTCCCGCATGGCCGGGTCGAGTTACGGCTCCTACCGCTCGGTCCGCGACCTGGAGGCCATCGCGGAACTCGCGGGCCGCCCGGCGAAGCCGCGTACGACGCTGTACGGGGAGGTCCCGGAGGAGCGGGTCGCGGCGGCCGGCGCCTCGGACGGGCACCTGCCGGAGCTGCTGCCGGTGCTGGGGGACTGAGGAGGGGGCGCCGCCGAACCCGCCGGTGGGCCGGCGCCACCGCGCCGGCTCACCCCCGCCCGTCGTGCTCCCCCAGCACCGCGTCGATCACCCGGAGCTCGACGGCCGCCCGCGCCGGGTCCTCGCCCGCGTCCTGCGTCAGGTTCAGCAGCGCCTTCCACAGCGCCCAGCCCCGGGCCCGCGCCCAGGTCCCCTCGTCCTGGCGGGCCGCGTCCCGGAACGCCTCGCGGCTCTCGCCGTCGAACATGGTCCAGGCGATCACCAGGTCACAGGCCGGGTCGCCCACGCCGGATGTGCCGAAGTCGATGACGGCGGCCAGCTCGCCGCCCTGGACCAGGAGGTTGCCGGACGCGATGTCGCCGTGGAACCACACCGGGTCCCCGTGCCACTCGGCGGCTAGGGCCGCCTCCCAGACGGCTCGCGCCCGGTCCGTGTCGACGCGGTCCGCCAGGACGGTCAGGCAGTGGCGGGTCTCGTCGTCGTAGTACGCGGGGGAGGCGCCCCGGTACCAGCTGTGCGCGCCCGCCGCCGGACCGCCCGCCGGCTCGCAGCGCTGGAGGGCGCGGATGAACTCGGCGACCGAGACCGCGAAGCCGGGCAGGTCCGCGACGCGGTCGTGCGCCGCCGTCTCGCCGGGGAGCCAGCGCCGCACCGACCAGGGGAACGGGTAGCCCTCGCCGGGCGCGCCCAGGGCGAGGACCGGGGGGACCGGGACCGGCAGCGAGGGAGCCAGGCGCGGCAGCCAGACGTGCTCCTTCTCCACTGCGGGGACGTAGCCCGCGGCGGTGGGCAGCCGGACCGTCATGGCGTCGCCGAGGCGGTACGTGCGGTTGTCCCAGCCGTCGACCTCGACGGGGACCACGGGCAGGCCGCTCCACTGCGGGAACTGCGCGGCGAGCAGCCGCTCCACGAGCGCGGCGTCGATGCCCGCGCGGCCGTCGGGGTGGGTGTGGGGGAGGGAGGAGGGCATCGGGCGATCATCACCCCCGGGCCCGCCCGCCGCAACGGAATTCGATGCGCCTCGGAGCCGTACAAAACCCTTGGCCACTGCACCCGTTCGATTACAGTGCTGCGCAGTTACCGCACAGTCGCACAGGGGAACGAAACCACGGCATACGGGAGTGGCGCGGTGAGCACAGGGATGTCGGCCGTCTGGGGGCGGACCGAGCAGCAGGACTTCCGCAGCCGGGTACGCGGCACCCTCCTCGGCGGTGCCCTCGGGGACGCGCTCGGCGCCGGCGTCGGCCCCCTCACCCTGGAGGAGATCCGCGCCGCCCACGGCCCCGACGCCGTCACCGGTTTCGTCCCCGCCCACGGCGCGCGCGGTACGGTCACCGCCGCCACCCAGCTCACCCTGTTCACCGTCGACGGGCTGATCCGCGCCCAGGTCCGCCGCGACACCGGCGCCTGGCACCCGCCCACCGATGTGCACCGCGCCCACCTGCGCTGGGCCGCGACCCAGCACGACTGGGGGCCCGACGAGCGCCGTGCGGACAACGGCTGGCTCGCCGGGCAGGAGTGGCTCTACGCCCGCCGCGACCCCACCCGGGAATGCCTGGGCGGCTTCGGCGACGCCGTCATGGGCACCCTGGACCGGCCCAAGTACCCCGCCGCGCACGACGCCGCCGCGCTGACCCGGTCCGCGCCCTTCGGGCTGCTCGTCGGCTGGGACCCGGAGCTCGTGTTCCAGCTCGCCGTCGAGTGCGCCGCGCACACCCACGGCCACCCCACCGCCCTGCTCTCCGCCGGTGCCTTCGCGGTCGTCGTGCACGGTCTCGCGCGCGGCGGGACCCTGGACGGCTCCGTGCAGCACGCCCTGGGGCTGCTCGCGGAGCACCCGGGCCACGAACCCGTCACCGAGGCGCTGCGCCGCGCCCTCGGCGCCGTACGCCAGGGCATCCCGGGGCCCGCGCTCATCGAGTCCCTGGGCGTCACGGACTCGGCCGAGGAGGTGCTGGCGGTCGCGGTGTACTGCGCGCTCGTCGGGGAGGACGTGCGGCACGGGCTGCGGCTGGCGGTGAACCACGGGGGGCCGTCCGCCGCGACCGGGGCGCTGTGCGGGGCGATGCTGGGCGCGATGCACGGGGAGACCGCGCTGCCCCCGGCCTGGCTCGCCGAGCTGGAGGGGCGGGCCACCCTCCTCGAACTCGCCGACGACTTCGCCATGGAGATGACCCAGGGGCCCGCCCTGCACAGCCCGGCCGGCGCCGCCCCGGGCTGGCTGGCCCGCTACCCGCGCGGCTGACGGGCGGGTAGCGGGGCCACCGGGGGGCGGGGCTACTCCTTCGCCCCCTCGGCCACCGCCGCCTCGCCCGGACCGGCCTGGGCGGGCACCGCCGCCGGGCCGTCGCCGTCCGTGTTGATCCGCTCGATCAGCGCGTCGCGTTCCGGGGTGTCCTCCGGGCGTACGAAGCCGATCACCACGTACAGCACCAGCGAGATCGCCAGCGGCAGCGCCACCTGGTACTGGAGCGCCACCCCTTCCTTCACCGAGCCGTCCAGGTCGTAGTTGGTGAAGTAGAACGCCAGCAGCCCCGCCGCCCAGCTGACGAGCGCCGCCGTCGGACCCGACTTACGGAAGCGGCGCAGCAGCCCCAGCATGAACGGGATCGCGATCGGGCCCATGAGCCCGGCGACCCACTTGATGACGACCGAGATGATGTCCTTGAACGTCGGCGAGTTGATCTGCGTCGCCAGCGCCATGGACAGGCCGAGGAAGCCCAGCGTGGACAGACGCGCCGCGAGCAGCCCGGCCCGGCTGCTCCACTCGCGGGCGGCCTTGGAGAACACCGGGGCGATGTCCCGGGTGAAGACGGCCGCGATCGCGTTGGCGTCGGAGGAGCACATGGCCATGGTGTGCGAGAAGAACCCGACGACGACCAGGCCCAGCAGCCCGTGCGGCAGCAGCTGTTCGGTCATCAGCGCGTAGCTGTCGGAGGCGTCCGGCTTCTGCGCGTCCACCAGCAGCGGGGCGCACCACATCGGGAAGAAGAGGACCGTCGGCCACACCAGCCACAGGATGGCGGAGAGCCGCGCCGAACGGGTCGCGGAGGCGGCGGAGTCCGTGGCCATGTAGCGCTGGGCCTGGTTCCACATGCCGCCGTTGTACTCGAAGGTCTTGATGAACAGGTACGCCAGCAGGAACGTCACGGTGTACGGGCCGGCCGTCGGGTCCGCGTGGCCCTCGGGCAGCTTGTCCCAGACCGTCCACAGGGTGCTGAAGCCGTCCAGCTCGTGCATCGCGGTGACGAGCATCGCGAGCCCGGCGAACAACTGGATGACGAACTGGCCCAGTTCGGTGAGCGCGTCGGCCCACAGGCCGCCGACCGTGCAGTAGACCGCCGTGATGAGGCCGGTGATGAAGATGCCCTGGGTGAGGGTGATCCCGGTGAAGACGGACAACAGCGTGGCGATGGCGGCCCACTTGGCGCCCACGTCCACGATCTTCAGCAGCAGCCCCGACCAGGCCAGCGCCTGCTGGGTCGGCACGTTGTAGCGGTTCTTGAGGTATTCGAGCGGGGACGCCACGTACAGCCGCGAGCGCAGCCGGTTGAGCCGGGGCGCGAAGAGCTTCGCGCCGATGCCGATACCGATCGCGATCGGCAGCGACCAGGTGACGAACGAGGTGACGCCGTACTGGTACGCGATGCCGGCGTAGCCCGTGAACATCACGGCGCTGTACCCCGACATGTGGTGCGAGATGCCGGACAGCCACCAGGGCATCCTGCCGCCCGCGGTGAAGAAGTCGCTGACGTTGTCGACACGCTTGTGGGACCAGAGCCCGATCGCGATCATCACGCCGAAGTAGCCGATGAGCACGACCCAGTCGAGACTGTTCATATGTCCCCTCCCGGGGTCCGCCTTGTGAACGGGGTGCGCACTTCGCCAGTACGGCCGCTCAGCGGCGCCCCGTGCGGGAGCGGGGACTTCGGGGATTGAACCGCCTGTCAGGTACCCCGGTCAAGGACCCTTTCGGTCATAGATGTGAACGCAGATCAGTAAGAGGAACGATTTTACTCGTTCTTGACTCACGGGAGCGTTGTCGTGAACGTGACGACGGCCACACGATGAGCGGGCGCTTCGCCAGGCAGTGAGCGCAGGGAAGCAGGAAGGGAAGCACAAAGAAGACCGCACGGGATGCGGGTCCCGTGCGGTCGAGAGGGAGGGGAACTGCCAGAGAATCCGGCCCGGAGACGGCGAAAGCCCTCTCGGCCAGGACGGCGGGCCGGTCGAGAGGGCCTGATGCGGGCCGCGGCGCGAGCGCGCGGCCGGGTCGCGCGGTGTCAGAAGCCGGCGGTGTGCGTGACGTCCAGGACGAACGCCGACCAGGTCTTCGCGGAGAAGTCCAGGACTCCGCTGCTCACGCTCTTCGAGTCGCGGACCAGCAGGGCGTGCCCCTCCGCAGCCTTGACCTCCACACAATTCCCATTCGCGGAATAGGAGGACTTGGTCCACTCCGTCAGTGCATTCTGCCGAATCGCCATAATGACTCCGATGGTTGTGCCGGTCGTTGGGCGGTGCGCCCAGCCGCTGCGCCCAGCGACTTGTGAGGACGCTACGCCGCAACATCATCGAGCGTCGGCGGCGTTCACTCGTTCGGATGACTTACGCCTTGGTTGTCTTCCGGTGCGACCGGGCGGAGGTGTATTTTCCGCGCCGCCCCGGGAGTACCCGTGGCGGGCGCGGAATTCGTCACGCTCCGCAGTTCTCCGCCGCCTGGAGGATGTACGCGCGGGACTGCTCGGCGCTCAGCGCCTTCGCGCGCAGGTGTTCGTACATCACGGCATAACTCTGGACGTCGGGCGCCTTTTCCAGGTACAGGTCGCTGGTGATTCCTTCGAGGTAGACGACGCTCGCGTCCATGTCCTCCTGGAATTCGAGGATCGTGTAACTCCCGTACATCCCCGGGTGTGCCCCGACGGTGTACGGCAGGACCTGGAGCGTCACGTGGGGCAGCTGGCTCAGCTCCGCCAGATGCCTCAACTGGTCCGCCATGACCTGCGGGCTGCCCACGACGCGGCGCAGCACGGCCTCGTCGATCACGGCCCAGAACCGCAGCGGTTCGACCGGATCGGTCAGGCGGTCCTGACGCTTTATGCGGATCTGGATGCGCTTGTCGATCTCGGTGGGCGTGGCCTCCGGCCACATCCCCTCGATCGCCGCCTGCGCGTACTCCCGCGTCTGCAGCAGGCCGGGGACGATCAGCGACTCGTACACCCGCAGCGACGCCGCGTCGGTCTCCAGACCGATGTACACGCTGTACGGGATGTCTCCGAACGCGTGCCACCAGCCCTGCTGGCGGGAGTCCTTTGCCATCTGCATCAGCGAGTCGACCAGGCGGCGGTCCTCGACCTCGTACACCCCGCAGAGATCGCGGACGTCGCGCTGGCTGATGGAGCGGCGGCCGTTCTCCAGGCGGCTGATCTTGGACTGCGACACCAGCAGCCGGTCCGCCACCTCCTCGGCGGTCATTCCCTTGACCTCGCGCAGTCGGCGCAATTCCTGTCCCAACCGGCGTCGCCTGACGGTGGGATTGACGTTGGACGGCACGGAAACGGCACCTCCGGCTATGTAGCTGTGCGTATCTACTGCTGAGCAGATTGCCACCCACGGGCCCGGCCGCGCTGGGAAACGGCCACACACAGCGGCGGGGGGGGGGGGGGGGGGGGGGGGGGGGGGGGGGGGGGGGGGGGGGGGGGGGGGGGGGGGGGGGGGGGGGGGGGGGGGGGGGGGGGGGGGGGGG
>NZ_JBMNDO010000182.1:0-11225 GCF_052542855.1 Streptomyces sp. SAS_281 | reverse complement strand
CGCGGGGTGCGGACGGCGGCCACGGTCCGGATGCCGCAGGCCCGGAGCAGCGTGGCGACGGCGGAGCCGATGCGGCCGGCGCCGTGCACCACGGCGGTCACGTGAAACAACGCCCTCGGCCGGTGTATTGGGGTGTTGTGAGGTTCAGCCGGCCGTCTTGAGCGGCGTGAGGCAGAGCACCACACTGCTCCGGCTCTTACGGCGGCCCGAGCTCTCGGTGTAGGCGGAGTACTTCTCTGCGTCGCAGAGGTCCGTGTCGGTCGTGTTGTCGTGCACTTCGGCGACCTTGTACTCGGCGGCGGACGAGCCGCAGTCGACGGACTGCATGTCCGGGTTGGAGTTGGTGCCCTTGTTCTCCAGGCAGTCCCCGACCGAAGCGGCCTTGGCGTCGGACTCGAACATGTCACCCAGGCCGAACTTCAGCGCGCCGAGCACGACGAGGCCCACGACGATGATGATGATGTTGCGCGTTGCGAGGAGCTTCTTCTTGCCGCCCGAGGGCTGGGTGGGACCCTGAGGAGGAGCGCCCCAACCCTGCGGCTGCTGGGGCTGCTGGGGGCCTCCCCACCCCTGCTGGGGCTGCTGAGGGCCACCCCACCCCTGCTGGGGCTGTTGCGGCGGGTAGCCGTATCCGGCCTGCTGAGGCGGGTAGGGCTGAGCCGGCTGCTGGCCGTAGGGACCGCTGCCCTGCTGCGGCGGGTAAGTCATCTGTATGCCCCCGTGATTCGTGTGTCTTGTTTGACGCGGGCACGCTATAGGACATCACCGCTCCGACTCCAATGTGCGAGGCACAGGGCAGAACCTGCATAGAGCACTGCCACACCGGTCACCAGCACCACGGACCGCCCGTCGGGCGGGAGCATCAGCGCGGCGACCGCCGCCGCGGCGACAAAGGCCACGTTGAACAGCACGTCGTAGAACGAGAAGGCCCTGCCCCGGTAGGCGTCGTCCACGGCGGTCTGCACCACGGTGTCCGTGGCGATCTTCGCCCCCTGGGTGACGAGTCCGAGGACGAACGCGGCGACGAGCATCGGCGCCGGAGCGAACCACAGCCCCAGCGCCGGTTCGAGGACCGCGGCGGTGCCGGCGCACACCACCATCCAACGGAGCCGCCCGAGCCGCCCCGCGGCCCAGGGGGTCAGCACGGCCGCCGCGAAGAACCCGGCACCGGAGACGACCACCGCCAGGCCGAGGAGGGCGAGACCGTCGTCCTCGCTGTCCGTCCAGGCGTACCGGCAGAGCATCAGGACCATGACGGTCAGCGCCCCGTAACAGAACCGGATCACCGTCATCGCTGCCAGTGCCCGGGAAGCGGTCCGGTGCTCCAACAAGTGCCGCAGCCCGTCGAGCAGTCCGCCGGCCGCCGCGGCCAGCGCCGCCCGCAGTGACATGCGTCCGGTGTCGCGGTCCGGCCCGAGGAGCCCCGCCGCCAGGCTCAGTGCCGCCAGCGCCGATGCGAGGTAGAGCGCCGCCCCGAACAGCACCACGACGGAGTCCGAAGCCGCCAGCAGCCGCACCACGAAGGCGAGTCCGCCGCCTGCTGTGGCGGCGAGAGTGCCCGCGGTCGGCGACAGCGAGTTGGCGAGCACCAGACGCTTCCGCTCGACCACGCGCGGCAGGACGGCGGAGAGACCGGCGAGGACGAAGCGGTTGACCGCGGTGACGCACAGTGCGGAGGCGTAGAAGAGCCATGCGGGAGCCGCACCGATGATCAGGAGGGCGGTGCAGCAGGCGAGCCCGGAGCGCAGCAGGTTGCCGTAGACGAAGACCTTGCGCCGCGGCCACCGGTCAAGCAGCACACCTGCGAAGGGCCCGACGAGCGAGTAGGGGAGCAGGAGCACGGCCATGGCGGAGGCGATCGCCCCGGCGGATGCCTGCTTCTCCGGCGCGAAGACCACATGTGTGGCCAGTGCCACCTGATAGACCCCGTCGGCCGACTGGGACAGGACCCGCACGGCCAGCAGGCGGCGGAAGTCCGGAAGACGGAGAAGTATGCGCAGGTCGCGCGCGACGGGCATGGGAGCAAGGGTCACACACGACGAGGGCCCCCGGGCGGATTGCCCGGGGGCCCTCAACGGCGCGGCAGGTGAGAAGCGTTGCCGCTCCTCACCTGCGCGGCTGGTTCACGCGGGTCAGTTGGAGACCTCACCGCGGATGAACTTCTCGACGTTCTCGCGGGCCTCGTCGTCGAAGTACTGGACCGGCGGGGACTTCATGAAGTACGAGGAAGCCGAGAGGATCGGGCCGCCGATGCCACGGTCCTTGGCGATCTTCGCGGCACGGACGGCGTCGATGATGACACCGGCCGAGTTCGGGGAGTCCCAGACCTCGAGCTTGTACTCCAGGTTCAGCGGGACGTCGCCGAAGGCGCGGCCCTCGAGGCGCACATACGCCCACTTGCGGTCGTCCAGCCAGGCCACGTAGTCCGACGGGCCGATGTGGACGTTGTCCGCGCCGAGCTCGCGGTCGCGGATCTGCGAGGTGACGGCCTGCGTCTTCGAGATCTTCTTGGACTCCAGGCGCTCACGCTCGAGCATGTTCTTGAAGTCCATGTTGCCGCCGACGTTCAGCTGCATCGTGCGGTCCAGGATGACGCCCCGGTCCTCGAAGAGCTTCGCCATCACGCGGTGCGTGATGGTGGCGCCGACCTGCGACTTGATGTCGTCGCCGACGATCGGGACACCGGCCTCGGTGAACTTGTCCGCCCACTCCTTGGTGCCGGCGATGAAGACCGGAAGAGCGTTGACGAACGCGACCTTGGCATCGATGGCGCACTGGGCGTAGAACTTCGCGGCCACCTCGGAACCCACCGGGAGGTAGCAGACCAGGACGTCGACCTTGCGGTCCTTGAGGATCTGGACGACGTCGACCGGGGCCTCGGCGGACTCCTCGATGGTCTGGCGGTAGTACTTGCCCAGGCCGTCGTGGGTGTGGCCGCGCTGGACGGTGACACCGGCGTGCGGCACGTCGCAGAGCTTGATGGTGTTGTTCTCGCTCGCGCCGATGGCGTCCGAGAGGTCCAGGCCGACCTTCTTCGCGTCGACGTCGAAGGCGGCGACGAACTCGACGTCCCGCACGTGGTACTCGCCGAACTGGACGTGCATCAGACCGGGCACCTTGCCGGCCGGATCGGCGTCCTTGTAGTACTCGACGCCCTGGACCAGCGAGGCGGCGCAGTTGCCCACGCCGACGATGGCTACGCGAACCGAACCCATTCCGGTTGCTCCCTGTGTGTAATGGATGTTTCTGATGAGCTCGCCGCGGATCTGCGGCGAACTCACTTGGCGGTGTCGCCGGACGGATCCGGCGGGTTGTCTCCCCGCCGGGGCAGGCCGTCAGGCTCTCCTGCGGTCTTCTGCTGAGCTGAGCCCTCGGGCGAGGATCGTCGCTGATCCCGTCCCGACCGCTCGCTCTCGATGAGCTCGTTCAGCCAGCGCACTTCGCGCTCCACGGACTCCATGCCGTGTCGCTGCAGCTCAAGTGTGTAGTCGTCGAGGCGCTCACGGGTGCGGGCCAGAGAGGCGCTCATCTTCTCCAAGCGCTCTTCCAGCCGGCTGCGACGCCCTTCGAGCACCCGCATGCGCACGTCGTGCTCCGTCTGCCCGAAGAAGGCGAATCGAGCCGCGAAGTGCTCGTCCTCCCAGGAGTCGGGGCCGGTGTGCGTGAGCAGCTCCTCGAAGTGCTCCTTACCTTCAGCCGTCAATCGGTAGACGATCTTCGCGCGACGCCCCGCCAGGGACGAGGCGGGAGCGACGGGCCGGCCGGAGCCGGGCGCCGTCTCCGCCGGAGCAGTCCCCGGTTCCTCGATCAACCAGCCGTTGGCGACCAGCGTCTTGAGGCAGGGGTAGAGCGTCCCGTAGCTGAAGGCACGGAAGATGCCCAACGAGGTGTTGAGGCGTTTGCGCAGCTCATAGCCGTGCATCGGGGATTCGCGGAGCAGTCCGAGGACGGCGAACTCAAGGATGCCGGAACGTCTGCTCAACCTCGCCCCTCCTTCTCCGAGTGCTCTCACGGTCCCTTGTACCGGGTCGATGTACCGAGCTGATGTATCGACTCGATACATCAGCACGATAGATCGGACCGGCGATGCCGACAAGGGGAGCCTCAGTGAGCGGCGTCACATCGACAATTCGTAGGAACCGACTTGCGTTATTTGAGGTGAAGTTCGGTCCCAGGAGGGTTTTGACCGTGCGTAGTCTGTGCGGCATGCAGACCACCGGGAACCGCGAGACGCGCGCGTGCGTCAGTGCTCGCGGGCCATCCGGATGCACTGCGGGCGAGCCTGTCGCCGGGCTGGCCCGTCATTCGGGGGACCGGATCTCACCTGCCGCTTCCAGGCGCTCTCGCCTGCCCGAGGAGTAGTCGTTCGATGAGCGAGCACCGTCGCAAAACGTCGCAACCGCAAGGTGGCGGACGTGCCGCGGCCCGACGAGCCGCCCAGCAGTCCTCAGGACGCCGCGCAGCACCGTCACGCGGAGTAACTTCAGCCTCACCTTCCGACTCGCACAGCGAGGAGGCCCCGTACCCAGGTCGTGCAGCCGCCAGACGAGCGGCCCAGCGCGGTGGCGGGGGCCGTGGAGGTTCCGACGGCGGCGGTGGACGGCGCCGCGGCGGCGGGGACGACGGGCACGAGGACCGTGGGCGCGGGGGCCGGCGCCCGGCCAAGAAGCGGTTCATCGACTACCCGCGCGCCGGCCGTCAGGGCCTCCGCCGCTGGGTTCCGTCCTGGAAACTGGTGTCCAGCCTGTGCATCGGCTTCCTCGGCCTGCTGATGGGCCTCGCCGGTCTCGCGTACGCGATGGTCGCGAAGCCGGACATCCAGGCCGCCGCCAAGGCGGAGAACAACGTCTACTACTGGAGCGACGGCTCCCAGATGGTGGCCACCGGCGGTGAGGTCAACCGCCAGGTCATCGACTACGCGCAGATCCCCGAGGCGATGCGCAACGCCGTCATCTCCGCCGAGAACAAGTCCTTCGAGAGCGACCACGGCATCGACCCGATGGGTATCGCCCGAGCCGTCTTCAACATGGCCAAGGGCGGCGAGATCCAGGGCGGCTCGACGATCACCCAGCAGTACGTCAAGAACTCGCGGCTGTCTCAGGAGCAGACCCTCAGCCGCAAGTTCGAGGAACTCTTCATCACGCTCAAGGTCGGCAGCGAGATGAAGAAGAACGACGTCATGGCCGGGTACCTGAACGTCTCGTACTACGGCCGCGGCGCCTCTGGCCTCCAGGCCGCGGCCCGTACGTACTACGGCAAGGACGCCAAGAACCTGGACGCGAGCCAGTGCGCCTTCCTGGCCAGTCTCCTCAAGGGCGCCAGCTACTACGACCCGGCCGGCGCGACGGAGGTCGACCCGGTGCAGGCGACCCCCGAGAAGAACCTCGCGCGGGCGAAGAAGCGCTGGAAGTGGATCCTTGACGAGGAGGTGAAGGACGGCCGTATGACGCAGAAGGAGCGGGACGGCTACACGGAGTTCCCGATGCCCCACAAGCCGAAGCGGAACGCCCAGCTGGGCGGCCAGATCGGCTACCTCGTGAACACCGCCAAGGCCGAGATCTACGCCAAGACCGACATCACCAAGGACATGCTCGACCAGGGCGGCTACGAGATCCACACGACCTTCGACAGGAAGAAGGTCAATCAGCTCAGCACGGCCGTCAAGCGCGTCTACGACGAGAACATCGATCCCAAGAAGCGCCCGCTGTACGACACCCACGTGCAGTTCGGCGGCTCGTCGGTCGACCCCAAGACAGGTGCGATCCAGGCGATCTACGGCGGTGTGGACGCGACCAAGCACTTCCAGAGCAACGCCGATCCCACCGGAGCCGCGGTCGGTTCGACCTTCAAGCCCTTCGTGCTGGCGGCCGCCATGGAGTACGGCAAGCGGGACCCGTCCGGCGGCCCGGAGCAGGACGAGTCGCAGCGTACGAAGGTCTCGCCGCTCAGCATCTACAACGGCGCCAACAAGCTGAAGATCAGGAAGTACAACGGCGACGTCTGGGTCGACAAGGAGGGGAAGGAGTGGCTGCAGACCAACGACGACCACGATTCGTACGGCAACATCACCCTGCGTGAGGCCATGCAGTGGTCCGCCAACTCCCCCTACGTGCAGCTGGGCATGGACGTCGGCACGGACAAGGTGAAGAAGGCCGCCATCGCGGCCGGGCTGAAGGACGACCAATACATGGCGGACGCGAGCGTGCCGTCGTTCTCGATCGG
This sequence comes from Streptomyces sp. SAS_281, assembly GCF_052542855.1. Classification (NCBI taxonomy): domain Bacteria; kingdom Bacillati; phylum Actinomycetota; class Actinomycetes; order Kitasatosporales; family Streptomycetaceae; genus Streptomyces; species Streptomyces sp. SAS_281. Next base: position 5,003 of record NZ_JBMNDO010000182.1, on the reverse strand, counting down.
TACTTCCTCGCCGAGCGCGACGAGCATGGCCGGCGCCTACGCCACCTTCGCCGCCCGGGGACAGCAGCGAGAGCCGTTCTCCGTCACCGAGGTGGAGAAGCGCGGTAAGCCGGAGTACCAGCACAAGGTGGTCACCAAGAGCGCCTTCGACAGCGCCATCGCCGACAACGTCACGGACGTGCTCAAGAACGTCGTGGAGAAGGGGACCGGTACGTCCGCCCAGCTTCCGGGCCGCGAGGTCGCGGGCAAGACGGGTACGACCGACGACAACCTGTCGGCGTGGTTCGTCGGCTACACCCCGCAGCTGTCGACGGCGATCAGCATGTACCGGCTGGACGACGACGAGAAGAACAAGGACCGCGGCTTCGAGAAGATGTACGGCACCGGCGGCAAGGACAAGATCCACGGCGCCTCCTTCCCCGCGCAGGTCTGGCACGACTACATGGCCGAGGCCATGAAGGGCGCGAAGGCCCAGCCCTTCCCCGAGGCGGAGCCGATCGGGGACAAGGTCTACGGCGGCGGCGCGTCCAAGAAGCCCTCGCCGACACCCACGCCCACGCCGACCGAGACCGAGTCGACGGAGCCGACGCCGACACCGACACCGACGCCGACGCCGACGCCGACCCCCGACCCGACCGACAGCTGCGGTACGTGGGGCTGGAACTGCCAGAACAACGGCGGCGCCAACGCGGGCACCGTTCAGGGCAACGACGGCGGTACGGACGCGGGCACGACCGGCGGCGACGGCGGCACGGACGCCGGCACGACCGGTGGCGACGGCGGTACGGACGCGGGCACCACCACCGGCGGCAACGACAACGGCGCCACCGGCGGCAACTCCAACAGCACCGGAAACAACAGCACCGGGAACACCAACTGGTGGGGTGGCGCGACCGGGTAGAGCCCGGTACGCAGTACGCCTCGCGCCCGGTACACGGTCAGGCGCGAGGTGATCAGGACAGGAGATGAGGGCCGCGGCACCCCGGTGCGGCGGCCCTCACCCGTTCCACAGCGCCGTACGGCAGGATGTGCGGCATGCCAAGCGCAGAGGACACGAGCGTGCACCAGGAACAGCCCCTCGTACGCCCCACGCACCGGGACGAGGTCGCGGCGGCAGGGAGCGAGCTGATCGGCGGGAGGTCGGGGCGCTGGTCGCGGCTCGGCAGCGCCGCGCTCACCCCGGTGGGAGCCATCGCCCTGGTGGCCATCGGGATGTTCGCGCTCGGCATGGTGCAGAAGCTGCCCTGTTACAACTGGGCGTGGTTCAGGGGGGCCGGCTCCCAGTACACGCACGCGTGCTACTCGGACATCCCGCACCTGTACTCGGGGCGCGGCTTCGCCGACGGACTTGTGCCGTACTTCGACCGGCTGCCCGGAGACATGCAGTTCCTGGAGTACCCCGTCCTCACCGGGGTGTTCATGCAGGTCGCGGCGTGGCTGACCCCGGGCGGCTCCATCCAGGAGCAGGAGCAGGCGTACTGGCTGGTCAACGCCGGAATGCTGATGATCTGCACCGCGGTGATCGCCGTCTGCGTCGCCCGCACGCACCGGCGGCGCCCCTGGGACGGTCTGCTGATGGCGCTCGCGCCGGCCTTCGCGCTCACCGCCACGATCAACTGGGACCTGCTGGCCGTGGCTCTCACCGCCGGGGCGATGCTGATGTGGTCGCGGAGCCGCCCGCTGGCGTTCGGCATCCTCATCGGCCTTGCGACGGCCGCGAAGCTCTACCCCGTCCTGCTTCTGGGGCCCGTCTTCGTCCTGTGCTGGCGGGCGGGCAAGTGGCGGGAGTTCGGTGCGGCGGCGCTGGGCACGGCCGGCTCCTGGCTGGTGGTCAATCTGCCGGTCATGGTCTTCGCCCCTGAGGGGTGGAAGAAGTTCTACACCTTCAGTGAGGAACGCGGCATCGACTTCGGGTCGTTCTGGCTGGTCATCACGCAGCGCACCGGTGAGTCCATCGACGTCGGGACGGTCAACACCGTCTCGACGGTGACCACCATCGCGCTGTGCGCCGCGATCGGCGTCCTGACCCTGACCGCCCCGCGCAGGCCGCGCTTCGCGCAGCTCGCGTTCCTCGTCATCGCGGTGTTCATCCTCGTCAACAAGGTCTACTCACCGCAGTACGTCCTGTGGCTGATCCCGCTCGCCGCGCTGGCCAGGCCCCGCTGGCGGGACTTCCTGATCTGGCAGACGTGCGAGGTCCTGTACTTCCTCGGAATCTGGTTGTACCTCGCCTACACGACGAGCGGCGACAAGCACCAGGGGCTGCCGACCGAGGGCTATCAGCTGGCGATCGTGCTGCATCTGCTGGGCACGCTGTACCTGTGTGCCGTCGTCGTGCGGGACATCCTGATGCCGGATCGCGACGGGGTGCGGCGGGACGGCTCGGACGATCCGTCGGGCGGGGTGCTCGACGGGGCCGATGACGTGTTCGTACTGTCCCACCTGGTCGAGACGGGTAGCGCCCGCCGGGAGGCGCTGCCCGCGGCGTCCGGGCCGCGGGTGGAGTGGGGCACGGCCGGCACGCCCGCCGCCGACTGAGCGGGGCGGGCGCGCGGACTCAGCGCTCGACGATGCGGTCGTACTGCGTGGTCGTGTGGCGCAGGTGGGCCACCAGTTCGTCGCCCACCCGGGGCTCCTCGGCGTCCGAGGGCACGAAGAGGATCGACACCTGCATGTGCGGCGGTTCGGCGAACCAGCGCTGCTTGCCCGCCCAGACGAACGGGGACAGGTTGCGGTTCACGGTGGCCAGGCCGGCCCGGGCGACACCCTTGGCTCGCGGCATCACGCCGTGCAGGGCTTTCGGGGCCTCCAGGCCCACACCGTGCGAGGTGCCTCCGGCCACGACGACGAGCCAGCCGTCGGACGCGGCCTTCTGCTGCCGGTAGCCGAACCGGTCGCCCTTGGCGACGCGGGTGACGTCGAGCACGGCGCCCCGGTACTCGGTCGCCTCGTGGTCCCCGAGCCAGAGCCTGGTGCCGATGCGGGCGCGGAACCGGGTCTGCGGGAACTGCTGCTGCAGCCGGGCGAGTTCGTCGGCGCGCAGGTGGCTGACGAACATCGTGTGCAGCGGCAGCCGGGCCGCCCGCAGGCGGTCCATCCACGCGATGACCTCTTCGACGGCGTCCGACCCGTCCGTACGGTCCAGCGGCAGGTGGAGGGCGAAGCCTTCGAGGCGTACGTCCTCGATGGCCGCGTGCAGCTGGCCGAGCTCCTCCTCCTTGACGCCGTGGCGCTTCATGGAGCTCATGCACTCGATGACGACCCGCGCGCCCACCAGGGCGTGCACCCCGTCGACGGAGGACACGGACCGTACGACGCGGTCGGGCAGCGGCACCGGTTCCTCACCGCGCCGGAACGGCGTGAGGACCAGCAGGTCACCGCTGAACCAGTCCTTGATGCGGGCTGCCTCGTAGGTGGTGCCGACCGCGAGGATGTCGGACCCGAAGCGGATCGCCTCGTCGGCCAGCCGCTCGTGGCCGAAGCCGTACCCGTTGCCCTTGCAGACCGGCACGATGCCGGGGAACTGGTCGATAACGGATTTCTGGTGCGCCCGCCAGCGCGCGGTGTCGACGTACAGGGAGAGCGCCATGGCCGGTCCGGAACCCTTCTGGTGGCTGCGGTGGATCAGGGAGGAGAAGCGTGTTCAGGCCCCATTGAAACCAATGGAGCCGGTTTCGTCAGCTGTGGAGCTCGGATCAGCGGCGTGACATGTAGATGTCGAGCGCCTTGTGCAACAGCTTGTTGAGCGGGAAGTCCCACTCGCCGAGGTACTCGGCCGCCTGGCCGCCGGTGCCGACCTTGAACTGGATCAGACCGAAGAGGTGGTCCGTCTCGTCCAGCGAGTCGGAGATGCCGCGCAGGTCGTAGACCGTGGCGCCCATGGCGTACGCGTCGCGCAGCATCCGCCACTGCATCGCGTTCGAGGGGCGGACCTCACGCTTGTGGTTGGCCGAGGCGCCGTACGAGTACCAGACGTGTCCGCCGACGATCAGCATGGTCGCCGCCGCGACGTTCTCGCCCTCGTGACGGGCGAAGTAGAGCCGCATCCGGTTGGGGTCCTCGCTGTTGAGGGCCGTCCACATGCGCTGGAAGTAGCCGAGCGGGCGCGGACGGAAACGGTCGCGCTCCGCCGTGATCTCGTACAGCCGCTGCCACTCGGAGAGTTCCGCGTAGCTGCCCTGGACGACCTCGACGCCGGCCTTTTCGGCCTTCTTGATGTTGCGTCGCCAGAGCTGGTTGAAACCCTTGTGGACGTCCTCCAGCGAGCGGTTCGCCAGCGGCACCTGGAAGACGTAGCGGGGCTGTACGTCACCGAAGCCGGCGCCGCCGTCCTCTCCCTGCTGCCAGCCCATCTTCCGCAGCCGGTCGGCGACCTCGAAGGCGCGCGGCTCGATGTGCGTGGCCTCGACGTCGCGCAGGCGCTTCACGTCCGGGTCCTGGATGCCGGCCTTGATGGCCGCGGCGTCCCAGCGGCGGATGACCACCGGCGGGCCCATCTTCACCGAGAAGGCGCCCTGCTGCTTGAGATGGGCCAGCATCGGCTGCAGCCAGTCGCTCAGGTTCGGGGCGTACCAGTTGATGACCGGGCCTTCGGGCAGGTACGCGAGGTAGCGCTTGATCTTGGGGAGCTGCCGGTAGAGCACCAGACCGGCGCCGACGAGCTGACCGGTCTTGTCGAACCAGCCCAGGCTCTCGGAGCGCCATTCGGCCTTCACATCCGCCCATGCCGGGACCTGCATGTGGCTGGCCGCGGGCAGACTCTGGATGTAGGCCAGATGCTGCTCTCGGCTGATGGTCCTCAGGGTCAGGCTCATGCGGGGCGCTCCTCGGCAGGTGTGTCCCCATCGGTCAGGGGCTCCGGCTCTCGCGCCGAAGCCTACTGTGGCCGTCGGGCGAGCGGTCTGGCCCCGTGTGCCTGTACGCGTGCGGGGGGGGGGGGGGGGGGGGGGGGGGGGGGGGGGGGGGGGGGGGGGGGGGGGGGGGGGGGGGGGGGGAGGGGGGGG
>NZ_JBMNDO010000181.1:0-11513 GCF_052542855.1 Streptomyces sp. SAS_281 | reverse complement strand
TCGGGTCCGCCCCCTTCCGCTTCGGCCCGGCGCACGCACGACCGTTGTGATCCAGCCATCGAAGGCCGCGTCACCGGCTGATGACGGCTGCGTGGCGAACGGCTCTCCGCGCGGACGGAATCCGGACACACCGACCGCCGGGGCGCGCCGATACCTGAAGTTCGTTTCTCAAACTCCGGACCGGCGAGAAGTTTTTCTCCCCGTTGCCCCGTTCTGCACCGCGGATCATTGGGCCGGATCACTCCTGCCCCAGCATGACATGCGCACGTAATCTCCCCGGCGACAGGCGAGGAAACCCCTCCCCTTCCCACGTCCGCGAGGAGCCCCCGTGCGCACTCCTGCCCGTATATCACCGCGTATGCGCCACCGCGCGATCGGCATCGCCGCCCTGGCCGGAACCCTGGCCCTGGCGCCCCTCACCGTTCCCTCCGGCGCCACAGCCGCGTCCGGCGCCACGGCGGCCGGGTCCGCCGACGCCTGTGCGGACGCCCCGGCCTCCGCCGCGGCCCGCCAGTCCCGGCCCGGCGGCCCCCAGCACGCGGCCGACCCCAACGAACTCACCAGCGCCCAGGCCGCGGCCATCGACAAGCAGACGAGACAGAGACTCGCCGAACGCCGCCTCACCGGCCCCTCGCTCGCCGCCGGCGCGACCATCCCGGTCTACTTCCACGTCATCCACTCCGGTACCACGGGCAAGCTCACCTCGGGTGACATCAGCAGCCAGCTGAGCGTGCTGAACGCCGCGTACAGCGGCCAGGGCACCGGCAACACCGCCACCGGCTTCCAGTTCTCCCTGGCCGGCACCGACTACACGGACAACGCCTCCTGGTACAACCTCTCCTCCGGCTCGTCGGCCGAGAAGGCGATGAAGACGTCCCTACGCAAGGGCGGCAAGAACGCGCTCAACATCTACACCGCCAACCTGGGCGGCGGGCAGATCGGCTGGGCGACGTTCCCCAGCTCCTACGCCTCCAGCCCGTCCATGGACGGCGTCGTCATCCTCGACGCCTCGCTGCCGGGCGGCCCCGCGACGCACTACGACGAGGGCGACACCGCGACGCACGAGGTCGGCCACTGGATGGGCCTCTACCACACGTTCCAGGGCGGCTGTAACGGCCAGGGCGACTACGTGGACGACACGCCGGCGGAGAAGACCCCCGCCTACGAGTGCCCGACCGGCCGCGACTCCTGCGCCAGGCAGTCCGGCATCGACCCGATCCACAACTTCATGGACTACACGTACGACGCCTGCATGACCCAGTTCACCCCGGGCCAGGTGCGGCGGATGAGCGACAGCTGGACCGCCTACCGCGGCTGACCGCCCCGGCGACTCCCGAAGGGCTCCGCGCGACCCGCGCGGAGCCCTTCGCGCGTCACAGAGTGGCGAGGAACCCGATCGCGACCTTCCAGGCCAGCTCCGCCGCCTCCCGGTCGAAGTCCGGCAGCTCCGGGTCGGTGAAGAGGTGGCCGGCACCCGGGTAGCGGTAGACCTCCACGTCCGCCCCGGTCCGCTGCATGTCCAGGTACCAGGAGTTCAGCCAGTCGGCCGTCTCGTACGGGTCGGGGTCGGCGACGTGCAGCTGTACGGGCAGCTCGTCCACCGAGGCGTTCTCGGCGATGTCCGAGGTGCCGTGGAGGAGCAGCAGCCCGCGCGCCTTCTCGTCGCCGAGGGCCAGCGTCTGGGCGACCGAGGCGCCGAGCGAGAAGCCGGCGTACACGAGGCCCTGGTCGGAGTAGGGCGCGGCGGCGAGCACGGCCCGCTTCAGCAGCTCCTCCTTGCCGGTCTCCTCCCGGAACGCCTCCGCTTCCTCCACCGAGTCAAAGGTGTGCCCCTCGAACAGATCGGGCACGCGCACCTCGTGCCCTGCGGCGCGCAGCCGTTCGGCTGCGGCGTGCACGGCGGGGCGCAGACCGTACATCGAGTGGAAAAGCATGATGTTCATGACGCCCATGGTGCCAGTTGCGTTCGAAGGGATGGAGAGCGACAGCATGGAGAGTGTTCTGCGGCCGCTGATCGTCCTCGGCGGCTCGGTGGTGATCACCCTGGCAGCGGGCTGGTTCTTCGATTTCCTGCTGAGGCGCACCGACGCCCGGCACCACGACACCCCGCTGTGGGGGCTGCTGCGGCGCTGCCGCATACCGTTCCAGTTGGTCATGTGCGCGGCACTGCTGCGCGGTACGTACGAGCGGACCGGTCTCGGCCCGGTCCAGGACCACCGGGTGGGCATCGGCCGGCTGCTGACGCTGGTGCTGATCGGCGCATCGGCCTGGCTGGTAGTGCGGATCGCCATCGCGGTCGTGGACTCCGTGTACGCGCGCTACGCGGCGGCCCACAACCGGGACCCGGCACGGGTGCGGCGGGTGCGGACGCAGGTGACGCTGATCCAGCGGGTCGTCATCGCGATCGTGACGATCCTGGCCGTCGCGGCCATGCTGCTGACGTTCCCCGAGATGCAGGCGGTCGGCACCTCGATGCTGGCCTCGGCCGGTCTCGTCGGCATCGTCGCCGGTGTCGCAGCCCAGTCCACGCTGGGCAACCTCTTCGCGGGTCTCCAGATCGCGTTCGGCGACATGGTCCGCATCGGCGACACCGTGGTGGTGGACGGCGAGTGGGGCACGATCGAGGAGATCACGCTGACCTTCCTCGCGGTGCGTACGTGGGACGAGCGGCGGATCACGATGCCGGTCTCGTACTTCACGGGCAAGCCGTTCGAGAACTGGTCGCGCGGCGGGGCGCAGATGACCGGCTCGGTCTTCTTCCACCTCGACCACTCGGCGCCGATCGAGGCGATGCGCGACAAGCTGCGGGACATCCTCGGCGAGTGCGCCGCCTGGGACGGCCGGAACTGGTCCCTGGCCGTCACGGACACCACCCCGACGACGATCGAGGTGCGCGCGGTCGTCACGGCGAAGGACGCGGACGACATCTGGACGGCGCGCTGCGCGGTCCGGGAGCAGCTGATCGGCTGGCTGCGCGACCACCACCCCTACGCGCTGCCGCGGGTCGCGACGGCCCCCGCGGCGCTCCCGCCCGGCGACGCGTGGCCGTCCGTGAACGGCACGGACGAGAAGTCCGCGAGCAGCTGGAACAGGACCCCGCGTACCGGCCGGGGCTGACCGCCGGAACAGGCCCTCAGCGCAGGCTGCGTACGTCCAGCTGCCGCAGGACCCGGTCCACGACCTCCGGGTCCGAGCCGGGCTCGCTGCGCGCGGAGAGCACGGCGTGGCGGGCGGCCGACATCATCTCGCGCTGGACACGGCTGACCACCTGGAACCGCTCGACGCGCCTGGCGTAGGCGTCCCGCCGTTCGTCGTCCACCATCTCCGGGCTGATCCGCGCCCCCACGTCGTACGCCAGCCGGTGCAGCCGGTCGGCCACGTCCTCGGGCAGGTCCTCGGTCTCCTCGATCTTCTTCAGCCGCTCCCGGGCCGCCTTGGCCGCCCGGACCGCGAGGTCCCTCTCCAGGGCCGCCTCGGCGTCCGTGTCCGCGCGCACCCCGAGCCGCCGCACCAGCCAGGGCAGCGTCAGCCCCTGGAAGACCAGGGTCACCATGATCACGGAGAACGCGATGAAGACGATCTCGTCGCGGCCGGGGAACGGCTTGCCGTCGTCCGTCTCCAGCGGGATCGCGAGGGCCAGCGCGACGGAGGCCACCCCGCGCATCCCGGCCCACCACATGATCACGGTCTCCCGCCAGCTGGTGGGGATCTCCTCGCTGACGTCCCGCCGGGTGTGCAGCCGCTTGGCGAGCCAGGTGGCCGGCAGCAGGTACAGCAGCCGTACGCCGACGACGACCGCGACGACCACGAGGCCCCAGCCGGCCGTCTCCAGCAGGCGTCCGTCGGCCGTGCCGAACACGTTGTGCAGTTCGAGGCCGATGAGCCCGAAGGCGATCCCGGTGACGAGGGTGTCGACGATCTCCCAGAAGGTGCGTCCGGTGAGCCGGCCGAGGACGTCGTCGGCGTCCGCGGTGTGCTCCGCGAGGAACATCGCGGTCATGAGGACGGCGAGCACGCCGGAGCCCATCAGCTCCTCGGCGAGCACGTAGCTGACGAACGGCACCAGCAGGGTCAGCCCGACCTGAAGGGTGGCGTCGCCGAGCAGCCCCATGAGCTTGATGGTGAGCCAGCCGAGCGCGACGCCCACCGCGACGGCGACCACCGCGGACAGCACGAGCAGCCCGAACGCCTCGGGCCACGAGAAGGTCCCGCTGACGGCCGCCGCGATGGCCACGTGGTACAGCACGATCGCGGTGACGTCGTTGAACAGCCCCTCGCCCTCCAGGATGGAGATGAGCCGCCGGGGCAGCCCGACCGATCCCGCGACGGCGGTGGCGGCGACCGGGTCGGGCGGGGCGACGAGCGCACCGAGCGCGACGGCGGCGGCGAGCGGCAACCCCGGCACGATCGCGTCGGCGACCGCGGCGACGGCCGCGGTCGTGAGGAAGACCAGGGCGACGGCCAGCAGGAAGATGGGCCGCTTGTTCGCGGCGAACTGCCGCCAGGAGGTGCGCTGCACCGAGGCGTAGAGCAGCGGCGGCAGCAGCGCGGGGAGGATGATCTCCGGCGGGATGTCCACGTTCGGCACGAAGCTGAGGAAGGCCAGGACGACACCGAAGAGCGTCATCAGCACCGGCGCCGGCAGCCTCAGCCGGTCCCCCAGCGGAACCGTGACCACGGCCCCGAGCAGCAGCAGGAGCAGCAGTGACATCTGTTCCACGGGGTGACTTCCGAAGCGCTCCGGCCGGGCCCGGTCCACTCCCGGCCGATTCCCCTCACCCTGCCATGCACCCCCCGGCCGCCGGGGTCAGGGGGCGCGGCGGGGCGTCAGATCGTCCGGCGCATCGCGCGGTGCGCGATTCCCGCGTCCATGAACTCGGGGCCGTACGGCCCGTAGCCGAGGCGCTCGTAGAAACGCAGGGCGTGCGTCTGGGCGTGCAGGTCGACGGCGGCGAGGCCGTTGTCGCGGGCGGCGCCCTCGATGGCCCGCACGAGCGCGGCGCCGACGCCGAGGTCGCGGGCCTCCCTGCTCACCGCGAGCCGGCCGAGCGAGCCGACCGTGGGGCCGGCGCCGGTGTGCGCCGCGGCGGCGGGGCCGTGCAGCAGCCGGCCGGTCCCGAGCGTGGTGCCGTCCGCGGCGACGGCTATGACGTGCAGCGCGTCCGCGTCGTAGGCGTCGTACTCGATCTCCTCGGGCACGTTCTGCTCACCGACGAAGACCTCCTTGCGCAGCTGGAAGCACGCGGCGCGGTCCCGCTCGTCGGTGACGGTCCGGGTGGTGTACGCGAGGGGCCCGGTCGTCACTGGCTCTCCGCCGCGATGCGGTCCAGCGCCTGCTGGAGGTCGTCCGGGTAGGTGCTGGTGAACTCGACCCAGCTCCCGTCGGCGGGGTGCTCGAAGCCCAGCTTCACCGCGTGCAGCCACTGCCGGGTCAGGCCGAGGCGCTTGGCCATGGTGGGGTCAGCGCCGTAGGTGAGGTCGCCGACGCAGGGGTGGCGGTGGGCGGACATGTGCACCCGGATCTGATGGGTGCGCCCGGTCTCCAGCTTGATGTCGAGGAGGCTGGCGGCCCGGTACGCCTCGATGAGGTCGTAGTGCGTCACCGAGGGCTTGCCGTCGGCGACGACCGCCCACTTGTAGTCGTGGTTCGGGTGGCGGCCGATGGGGGCGTCGATGGTGCCGCTCATCGGGTCCGGGTGTCCCTGGACCAGCGCGTTGTACTTCTTCTCCACGACCCGGTCGCGGAACTGGGCCTTGAGCAGGGTGTAGGCGCGCTCGGACTTGGCGACGACCATCAGCCCGGAGGTGCCGACGTCGAGCCGGTGCACGATGCCCTGGCGCTCGGCGGCGCCGGACGTCGAGATCCGGTACCCGGCCGCGGCGAGGCCGCCGATGACGGTGGTGCCGGTCCAGCCGGGGCTGGGGTGGGCGGCGACGCCGACGGGCTTGACGATCACCACGATGTCGTCGTCGTCGTGGACGATCTCCATGCCCTCGACGGGCTCGGCGACGATCTGGACGGGCGCGGCCGCCTGAGGCATCTCCACTTCGAGCCAGGCACCTCCGTGCACCCGCTCGGACTTCCCGACCACCGAGCCGTCCACCTGCACCTTGCCGGCTGCGGCCAGGTCGGCGGCCTTGGTGCGGGAGAAGCCGAACATCCGGGAGATGGCGGCGTCGACACGCTCGCCCTCCAGGCCATCGGGGACGGGCAGGGTGCGGACCTCGGGTTGCGTACTCACCAGTCGAGTATGCCTTGCCCCCGCCGGTCCCCGTTCCCCAGTCCTCAGTCCTCAGTCCTTGTGCACGGTGCCGTCGGGGTCCAGGCCCTTGAAGGAGAGGAACACGATCAGGATGCCGCCGCAGACGATCGCGGAGTCGGCCAGGTTGAAGACGGCGAAGTGGGCGGGGGCGATGAAGTCCACCACCGCGCCCTCGAAGACGCCCGGCGCGCGGAAGATGCGGTCGGTGAGGTTCCCGAGCGCCCCGCCCAGGAGCAGACCGAGCGCGATGGCCCACGGCAGGCTGTACAGCTTGCGCGCCAGCCGCGCGATCACCACGATGACGGTCGCCGCGATGATCGTGAAGATGATCGTGAACGCCTCGCCGAAGCCGAACGCGGCACCCGAGTTGCGCAAGGCGTCCAGCTTGAGCCAGTCGCCGATGAGCTCGATCGGCTCCTGGTGCTCCAGCTTCGCCACGACGAGCATCTTGCTGCCGAGGTCGAGCAGGTACGCCACGACGGCGACGCAGAAAAGCAGGATGACCCGGCGCCGGCGGGTGGCCGGGGAGCGGTCGACGGCCGCGTCCGCGTCCGTCGCGGTGGCCCCGGTGTCCTGGGCGTCCGGCGCGCCCGGCTCCGGGGAAGCGGGCGGGCCGTCCGGCCCGGTCTCTCCGCTTCCCTCAGCTCCGGTGATGTCCGGCGTACCGATGATGCGCTCCGCCTCTGCCACGTGAGTCCCTCAACCTAGTTCCCGACTGAGGACGAGGGTACGGCACGCCCGTGCGAATCAGCCGCGTCGCTCCTGCTTCTGTTTGTCCTCGACGCACAGCGTGGCCCGGGGAAACGCCTGCATCCGCGCCTTGCCGATCGGCTTGCCGCAGACCTCGCACAGCCCGTACGTGCCGGCCTCCAGCCGGGCCAGGGCTCGCTCGGTCTGGTCCAGCATCTCCTGGGCGTTGGCGGCGAGCTGCATCTCGTGCTCGCGGGTGATGTTCTTGGTGCCGGTGTCGGCCTCGTCGTCGCCCGCCCCGTCACCGGAGTCCCGCATCAGCCCGGCCAGCGCGAGGCCGGACGCCTCCAGCTCGTTGCGGAGCCGGGTGATCTCGCCGGTCAGCCCGTCCCGCGCGGCGTCGACCTCCTCCGGGGTCCACGGGTCCTCGCCCGGCCGTACGGCCAGGTCCGCCGGCGCCGTGGCGACCCGGGCGGGCGGCACGGGTGCCGCGTCCTCGCCCGCGGTCCGGGTACTGGCCGCGCTCTTCTTGGCTACCACCGTGTGGGCTCCCGTCTGATCGGCGGCCTCGGCCGCCCCCGTGGTCGCCGGGGCCGCGGTGGCCCCGGTCTTCTTCGGCGTGGTCTTCTTCGACGCGGCCTTCCGGGCCGCCGCCTTCCTGGCGGAGGTCTTCTCGCCGGGCGCTTTCTTCTCCACCATGGCCGCGGCCCCTTCACGCACTGTGATCTTGCTCGCGAGTCGTGCTGGGACGATAAGTCGACCCCCGGCCCGCGGCAACGGGGCACGCCGCCGCATCGCCCCTCCCCGTGTCCGGATCACTGTGCGCCTGCATCCGTTGTGCCCAGCTCCCCGACGGGTAATCCGGCTTTCCGCCGCGCGCCGGGCCGCGCTCCGGCCGGGTGCGCCCCGTATGGCCATTCGGGTCACGCCCGGCCCCTCCGTAAACCGGTCGGACGCCGTGGCCCGCGGCCCGTACACTGGCCCCAGCGAGAGGCGTGGATGGGACGAGTAGCGTCGTACGCAGCCAGTAGCGACCCGGGGACGGTGGGAGCCCGGGGGCGAGCGCGTCGTGAAGATCACCCCGGAGCCGCCGGAAGAACGCCCCGCGGGGCGCGTAGAACCGGCATCGCACCCCAATGAGGGGGTCCGGGGCGCACGCCCGGGGCCAAGGAGGGTGGTACCGCGGGAACCGGTTCGGTTCTCGTCCCTCCGACGGAAGTGGAAGACGTCCGCCGGAGGAAGCCCGCACATGACATCGCCGCAGTACCGCCAGGTACCCGCCCAGGTCGACCTGCCCGCCCTCGAGCACGCGGTGCTCGACTTCTGGCGTGAGAACAAGGTCTTCAACAAGAGCCTCGACCAGTCCGAGGGCCGCCCCGAGTGGGTGTTCTACGAGGGTCCGCCGACCGCCAACGGCATGCCCGGCGCCCACCACATCGAGGCCCGCGTCTTCAAGGACGTCTTCCCCCGCTTCCGGACCATGCAGGGCTACCACGTGGGCCGCAAGGCAGGCTGGGACTGCCACGGCCTGCCGGTCGAGCTGGCCGTCGAGAAGGAGCTGGGCTTCAACGGCAAGAAGGACATCGAGGCGTACGGCATCGCCGAGTTCAACGCCAAGTGCCGCGAGTCCGTGACCCGGCACACCGACGCCTTCGCCGAGCTGACGACCCGCATGGGCTACTGGGTCGACCTGGACGACGCGTACCGCACCATGGACCCCGAGTACGTCGAGTCCGTGTGGTGGTCGCTGAAGGAGATCTTCAACAAGGGCCTGCTGGTCCAGGACCACCGCGTCGCCCCCTGGTGCCCGCGCTGCGGCACCGGCCTCTCCGACCACGAGCTGGCGCAGGGCTACGAGACGGTCGTCGACCCCTCGGTCTTCGTCCGCTTCCCGCTCACCTCGGGCCCGCTGGCCGGCGAGGCGGCGCTCCTGGTCTGGACGACGACCCCGTGGACCCTGGTCTCCAACACCGCCGTCGCCGCGCACCCGGACGTCACCTACGTCGTCGCTACGAACGGCGAGGAGAAGCTCGTCGTCGCCCAGCCGCTGGCCGAGAAGGCGCTCGGCGAGGGCTGGGAGCTCACCGGCCGGTCGTTCACCGGCCGCGAGATGGAGCGCTGGACGTACGAGCGCCCGTTCGCCCTGCTCGACTTCCCGGCCGAGGCGCACTACGTCGTCAACGCCGAGTACGTGACGACCGAGGACGGTACGGGTCTGGTCCACCAGTCCCCCGCGTTCGGCGCCGACGACCTCCTGGTCTGCAAGGCGTACGGACTGCCGGTGGTCAACCCGGTCCGCCCCGACGGCACCTTCGAGGAGGACCTGCCGCTGGTCGGCGGGGTCTTCTTCAAGAAGGCCGACGAGGCGCTGACCGAGGACCTCAAGGACCGCGGCCTGCTCTTCCGCCACGTCCCGTACGAGCACAGCTACCCGCACTGCTGGCGCTGCCACACCGCGCTGCTCTACTACGCGCAGCCGTCCTGGTACATCCGCACCACGGCGGTCAAGGAGCGGCTGCTCCAGGAGAACGAGAAGACCAACTGGTTCCCGGACTCCGTCAAGCACGGCCGCTTCGGCGACTGGCTGACCAACAACGTCGACTGGGCGCTGTCCCGCAACCGCTACTGGGGCACCCCGCTGCCGATCTGGCGCTGCGAGGAGGGCCACCTCACCTGCGTCGGTTCCCGCGCCGAGCTGGGCGAGCTCTCCGGCACGGACCTCTCCGGCCTGGACCCGCACCGCCCGTTCATCGACGACGTCACCTTCGCCTGTACGCACGAGGGCTGCGGCCTGGAGGCGCGCCGCGTCCCGGAGGTCATCGACGCCTGGTACGACTCGGGCTCGATGCCGTTCGCGCAGTGGGGCTACCCGTACAAGAACAAGGAGGTCTTCGAGAGCCGCTACCCGGCGCAGTTCATCTCGGAGGCCATCGACCAGACGCGCGGCTGGTTCTACACGCTGATGGCGGTCGGCACGCTCGTCTTCGACAAGTCCAGCTACGAGAACGTCGTGTGCCTGGGCCACATCCTCGCCGAGGACGGCCGGAAGATGTCCAAGCACCTGGGCAACATCCTCCAGCCGATCCCGCTCATGGACCAGCACGGCGCGGACGCGGTGCGCTGGTTCATGGCGGCGGGCGGCTCCCCGTGGGCGGCCCGGCGCGTGGGCCACGGCACGATCCAGGAGGTCGTCCGCAAGACGCTCCTCACGTACTGGAACACGGTGGCCTTCCAGGCCCTGTACGCCCGGACGTCGGACTGGGCGCCCTCGGCCGCGGACCCGGCGCCCGCCGACCGCACGGTCCTGGACCGCTGGCTGCTCGGCGAGCTGAACACGCTGGTGGACCAGGTCACGCAGGCGCTGGAGGGCTACGACACGCAGCGCGCCGGCAAGCTGCTGTCCGCGTTCGTGGACGACCTGTCCAACTGGTACGTGCGCCGCTCCCGGCGCCGCTTCTGGCAGGGCGACAAGGCGGCGCTGCGCACGCTGCACGAAGTGGTGGAGACCGTCACGCGGCTGATGGCCCCGCTGACCCCGTTCATCACCGAGCGGGTCTGGCAGGACCTGATCGTGCCGGTCACCCCGGACGCGCCGGAGTCGGTCCACCTGTCGTCCTGGCCGAAGGCGGACCCGGCGACGATCGACCCGGCGCTCTCGGCGCAGATGGCGCTGGTGCGGCGGCTGGTGGAGCTGGGCCGGGCCACGCGTGCGGAGTCGGGCGTCAAGACCCGCCAGCCGCTGTCCCGGGCGCTGGTCGCGGCCTCGGGCTTCGAAGCCCTGTCCGCGGAGCTGCGCGCCCAGATCACGGAGGAGCTGAACGTCTCCTCGCTCGCCTCGCTCTCCGAGGTGGGCGGCTCGCTGGTCGACACCACGGCCAAGGCGAACTTCCGGGCGCTCGGCAAGCGCTTCGGCAAGGGCGTCCAGGCGGTGGCCAAGGCGGTCGCGAACGCGGACGCGGCGGCGCTGTCGCTGGCCCTGCGCGAGGGCACGGCCTCGGTGGAGGTGGACGGCGAGACGGTCACCCTGGCACCGGACGAGGTGATCATCACGGAGACCCCGCGCGAGGGCTGGTCGGTCGCCTCCGACTCGGGCGCGACGGTGGCCCTGGACCTGGAGATCACGCCGGAGCTGCGGCGGGCGGGCCTGGCCCGTGACGCGATCCGCCTGATCCAGGAGGCCCGCAAGAACAGCGGCCTGGACGTGGCCGACCGCATCGCCGTCCGCTGGACCTCCGCGTCCCCGGCCACGGCGGAGGCCCTGACCGAGCACGCGACGCTGATCGCGGACGAGGTGCTGGCGCTGGACTACGCGGAGGGCGAGGCGGACGGCGCGTACGGCGCACCGTTCGAGGACGAGGGCCTGTCCCTGACGTTCCGCCTCCGCAAGGCGTAGCGAACCCTCGCGTCTCAATCGCCGGAGGAGCTGGAAACCCAGCCTCGCCGGCGTTTGAGGCGCGGGGTCTGGGGCGGAGCCCCAGTTTCGGGAAGGGGCGGGCAGGGGACAGCCGCGCGCAGCGCCCCCACGCTCGTACGCAAAAGGGCCGGGGCCCAGGGAAAAAC
>NZ_JBMNDO010000180.1:0-11541 GCF_052542855.1 Streptomyces sp. SAS_281 | reverse complement strand
GGTGGGGAGGGGGGAACGTTGGGTGGCTCCACCCGACGTTCCCCCTGCTCACTCCGCGTGCGGGGTGCTCCCGGTCCCTCAGGCAGCCGTCGCCGCGGCGGTGGACGCGCCGGACGCGATCCCGAAGGACGGGTCCGGCACCGCCTCGGGGCTGATCAGGGTGGAGGAACGGCCGTCGACGCCGACCGGGACGTCACCGTCGATGGTGACGCGGCGGAGCTTGCGCTCGTGGGTGTCGGAGTCGTCCACGCCGTAGTGCTGGGTGGCCCGGTTGTCCCAGATCGCGACGTCGCCCACCTGCCAGTCCCAGCGCACGGTGTTCTCCGGGCGCTCGACGTGCGACTGGAACAGGTCGACCAGGGCCCGCGAGTCGCGCCCGGTCAGGCCGCTGATCCGCTGCACGAAGTTGCCGAGGAGCAGGACGCGTTCGCCGGTCTCGGGGTGCACGCGGACCACCGGGTGCTCGGTGAGGAACTTGGTCGACGTGAACACCTCGCGGTACTGCTCCAGCGCCTCGGGCAGGGCGTCGGGCCGCACCGCCGCGTAGTCGTAGTCGTTGGAGTGGACGGCCCGCAGACCGTCCGCCAGGGTGCGCAGCTGCTCGGGCAGCTCCGCGTAGGCGGCGGCCGTGTTGGACCACAGGGTGTTGCCGCCGTAGGGAGGGATCACGACGGCCCGCAGGATGGAGAAGGCCGGGTAGGCGGGGACGAAGGTGACGTCGGTGTGCCACTGGTTGGCCCGGCCGCCGTGGTCGGAGTCGATGCCGAGCGAGTACCGGCCGTCGGCGGACGGCACGGTCGGATGGGCGACGGGCGTGCCGAGCAGCCGGCCGAACGCCTCGTGGCTGTCCTCGTCGAGGTGGTCCTGCTCGCGGAAGAAGACGACCTTGTGGGCGAGGAGCGCGGCCCGGACGGTGGCGAGCGTCTCCGGGTCGAGGTCGCCACCGAGCCGTACACCCGAGATGACCGCGCCGATACGGCCGCCCAGCTGCTGGACGGTGACGGCGGGGGCGGTGGTGGTGGAGGACATGGGATTCCCTTCGAGAACGTGCACGCCGCGGCCGGGCGCAGGGCGTGGCCGACGGCGAGCCGATGGATGGTGGAGCGGGACTGACCGGGGCGCGACGCGCCCACGGGCGGGGACGGAGCACTGCCGGAGCGACGATGCGCGAGGTGGCCGGCTCCGTGGAGCGAGCGGGGTGGTGGGTACGCCGGTGAGGTCAGGCGGCGGTACAGCGGCCCGGACACCCGGGCCGAAGAGCGGGGCGGCCGGCGCGGGCGGGCCGCGCATCGGTGACTGCCGTCGCGAACATGTCCCGGAGACTCGCAGCGTCCCGCCGAGTGCGTCAAGCGCCCGCCGAGGCCCCGGCGGGGGCGCGGCAGTTGGTCACCCGGTGCCCGCACAGCCCCGCCGGGCACCTCTTCCGGGCCCCGAAGTACCGTTCCTGACCTGCGCGTTCACCCGTACGACACAGCGGCGCGCGGGCGCCGCCGCCGGGCCGGTCGACGGCCTCGCGCGAATTCACGCCGCCGTAACGTTGCGGCGCCCGCCCTCCGCAGCCGGCCACCGGGAGGGTCCGGACGCTCCGTACCAGGATGCGGACAACGCCGGTTGACCGTCCGGCGAGGCCGCTGTCATATTGCTCCCGTGAACCCGGACAAGCGCCTCGTCTCCCGCAGGCACGTCGACCTCTGTCGACAGGCCAGCGCGGTCTGTGCCGTCCGCCGCTGACCCGGACCGCGGCGGTGCGGCCGATGGCCCCGCCCCGCTGACCTCTCACGGGTGACAACAACCCGCTGAGACCCGGGAGTTCCCTCTCCTTTCGGCTTTCCCCGCTTCCGTGCGTCGCGGGAGCTCTTCACGTCTACCCGCGCCGATTCCGTCAGGCCGCCACAACGGCTCCGGCTCGGTGCGCCTTTCGCACGGCGCATCCCCTGCGCCCGATTCCCTCCGCAGCGGAACGCATACGCGTACGTCCTCCGCCGCGCGCTCCTCCCTTCCCTTTTCCCACCGTCACAGGCAGGCATCGATGACCGAGCTGTACCCCCGCACGCCCTCCGGACCGTCCCGGCGCTCCACGCTGCGCGCCGCGGGCGGCGGCGCCCTGCTCCTCGGACTGGGCCTCGCGGGCTGCCGCTCGGCCGTGTCGGACACCTCGTCCGTCCCGCAGGGCGCGAGCGCCGCACCCCGGCGCGGCGGTGTGCTGAACGTCGCCGTGAACGCCGACTTCACGCCCGCCCTGCTGTTCGCGCAGAGCGGCCAGTCCCTCCAGCAACGCCTCATCTACAACACCCTCACCCGCTACGACGACCGCCTCCACCCCAAACCCGAACTCGCCACCTCCTGGACGTACGCCGAGGACGGGCGGAGCATCACGCTCCGGCTGCGCGACGACGTCACCTTCCACAACGGCCGCCCGTTCACCGCCGACGATGTGATCTTCGCGGTGAAGAACCTTCAGAACCCCTTGCGCGCGGCTCAGTTGCGCAGCACGGCGGCCACCATCACCGGGTTCGAGAAGCGCGGCGACCACGAACTGGTGCTCACGCTCGCGCACCCGGTCAACAACCTCTTCGACCTGTTCGAGTTCATGATCATCACGGACTCGGAGAGCGTCGAGGACGCCGTCGCCGGTAAGAAGCTCATCGGGACCGGCCCGTTCAGGCTCAAGAAGTGGAGCCCCGGCTCAGGTCTGAGCCTCACCCGCAACGACTCGTACTGGAAGCCCGGCCGCCCCTACCTCGACGGGGTCGAACTGCGGGTCATCGCCCAGGCCGACGCGCTGATCTCGTCCCTGCGCTCGGGCCAGTCCCAGCTCTCCTTCGACGTGCCGGGCAAGAGCCTCGGCGTCGTCAAGGCCGACCACGGGCTCACCATCAGCGACTACGACACCGGCGCCGGCGCCGTCTACCTCGGCGTCAACACCACCGTCGCCCCACTGACCGACCGCACCGTCCGCCAGGCGCTCGCCTGGGCCGTCGACCGGGACCGGCTCGTCGCCCAGACTCTCGGCGGGTACGGCCTCGCCTCCGCCGCGCCCTGGCCCAAGTCCTCACCCGCCTTCAGCGAGGCCGACCGCACCCACTACACCCACGACCCCGCGAAGGCCCGGGAACTCCTGAAGTCCGCGGGGCACACCCGGCTCGACCTCCCCATGCTGCACATCGCACTGCCCGGCGAGACGGCCATCGCCGAGTCCATCCAGTACGACCTCAAGCAGGTCGGCGTCCACGTCACGCTCCAGCCGACCGACGGGGCCACCGCACAGAAGAAGCTGATCTCGCAGGGCATGCCGGCCCTGTGGTCCCTCGGCCACGGATTCGCCCAGGTGCAGCCCTCCACCCTCGCCGTCAGCGCGTACCCCTTCAACGAGGCGAAGAACACCTCCAGGTACCGCTCCGCCGCCTACACCGAGGTCGTACGGGAAGCCTGGACCGAGCCGGAGACCGGCACGGCTGCCGCCAACGCCCTGCACCAGAGGATCTCCTCCATCCTCCTGGACGAGGCGTTCCTCATCGACCTCGTCGTACGCGGACAGATCCAGGTCTCCGCCGCCCGGCTGCACGGCGTCACGCTCAACAAGTTCTCCTACCTCGACCTCGACAACGCCTACCTGGTGTGACATGCGCAGCTACCTGATCCGGCGGCTGCCGTCCGCCCTCCTCGTCCTGGCCGCCGCCTCCTTCCTGATCTTCACCATCCTCAGGCTGGTCCCCGGCGACCCCGCCACCGCGCTCGCCGGACCCGACGCGGACGCGGCGACCGTCGCCGCCATCCGCGAACGGCTCGGCCTCGACGCACCCCTGCTCTCCCAGTACGCCCACTGGACCGGCTCGCTCCTGAAGGGCGACCTCGGACCCTCGTACGCGATCGGCGGGCAGACCGCCGACCTCATCGGCGACGGGCTCGGCGCCACCACCGAACTCACCCTCGCCGCGCTGCTGTTCGTGATCGTGCTCGGGACCGCCTTCGGCGTCCTCGGGGCCACCTCGCGCAACCGGTGGCTGACCGCGGCCGTGCGCGTGATCACCACCGCCGCCCTGGCCGTCCCCCCGTTCGTCAGCGGCGTCCTGCTCGTCCTGGTCTTCGCCGTGGCGCTCCCCGTACTGCCGCCCGGCGGCCGGGTCGCCTTCCTGACCGCCCCGGACCTCGCCGCCCAGTATCTCGTGCTGCCGGCGCTCTGCCTGGCCCTGCCGAGTGCCGCCGTGCTCGGCCGCTACCTCAAGGACGGCATCGAACGCGGCCTGGCCGAGGACTGCATCCGCACCGCCACCGCCGCCGGGATCGCCCCGCGCCGCCTCCTGTGGCGCCACACCCTGCCCAACGCCCTGCCGCCCGTCGTCACCCTGCTCGGCATGCAAGTCGGGAACCTGCTCGGCGGGGCCGTCCTGGTCGAGGCGATCTTCGCCTGGCCCGGCCTCGGACAGCTCGCCGAACAGGGCCTCCAGCGTCGCGACTACCCGGTCGTCCAGGACCTGCTGCTGCTCCTGGTCGCCGTATTCGTCCTCGTCCAGCTGCTCACCGACCTCGTGTACGCCTGGCTCGACCCCCGGATCAGGTGGGAGTGACCCTGATGACCCAGACAACCGACCTCCTCACCACCGCGCCGCCCCCGGCCGTCCGCGGGCCGCGCGCCACGGCCCGCCCCCGCCATCCCTACCGCACCGCCCTGTCCACCGCCCGCGCCCGCACCGGCCTCGTCCTCGTCGGCGCCGTGGTCCTCGCCGGACTCCTCGCACCGCTGCTCGCCGGGCACGGACCCACCGACCAGAGCGGCCAGAGCCTCGCGGGACCAGGGACGCCCGGACACCTCCTGGGCACCGACGACCTCGGGCGCGACCTGCTCAGCCGGGTGCTGTACGGCATCCGCACCGACCTCACCATCATCACGATCGCGGTGCCCGCCGGCGCCGTGCTCGGCTGCCTGCTCGCCCTGGCCGCCGCCGCCCACCCCGTCGCCGACACCGTCGTCCAGCGCGTCTTCGACCTGCTCCTCGCGTTCCCCGGGCTGATCCTGGCGCTCGCCGTCACCGCGATCCTCGGCCCCGGACGCATCCCCGTCGTGCTCGTCATCGCCCTCGCCGAGGTGCCGGTCTTCGGGCGGCTGCTGCGGAGCGGCGTCCTCGTGCAGCGGGAACGCGAGTACGTCACCGCCGCCCGGGTCGGCGGCGGTTCGGGCCGCCGGGTGCTGGTCCGGCACATCCTGCCCAACGCGGCCGACCCGCTCGTCGTGCAGTTCGCCGTCTCGCTGACCGTCGCCGTCTTCATCGAGGGCGCGATGAGCTTCCTCGGCGTCGGCGTCCGGCCGCCCGAACCCACCCTCGGCGCCGTGCTCAGCCAGTCCATGCCCTACCTCGCCCAGTCCCCGCACTTCGCCGCGGGACCCCTGATCACCGTGACCGCGCTCGTCCTCGGACTCTCGCTCATCGCCGAGGCGCTCAACCGGGAGATACGCCGATGACCGCCCCCGAACTGCTGGACGTCCGCGACCTCGGCGTCGAGTTCAACGCACCCGACGGTTCACCGCTGCGCGCCGTGCGTGGCGTCTCCTTCACCCTGCGCCGGGGCGAGACCCTGGCCCTCGTCGGCGAGTCGGGGTCCGGCAAGTCCACCACCGCGCTCGCCCTGAACCGCATGCTGCCCGGCACCGGCCGCATCACCACCGGCACGGTCCGGCTGGACGGCCGCGACCTGGCCGCCGCCGACGAGGCGGAACTGCGCGCGGTGCGCGGCGCCCGCATCGGCATGGTCTTCCAGGACCCGATGACCGCCCTCAACCCCGTCCTCACCGCCGGCCGCCATATCGACGAGGCCCTGCGCGCCCACGGCAACCCGGACAAGGCCGCCCGCCGCGCCCGCACCGTCGAACTCCTGGACCGGGTCGGCATCCCCGACCCGCACCGCCGCGCCGACGACTACCCGCACCAGTTCTCCGGCGGCCAGCGCCAGCGCGTCCTCATCGCCATGGCCCTCGCCGGCGAACCCGACGTCCTCCTCGCCGACGAGCCGACCACCGCACTCGACGCCACCGTCCAGGACCAGATCCTCACTCTGCTCGGCGACCTCAACCGCGAGACCGGCACCGCCCTCGTCCTCATCACCCACAACATGGGCGTCGTCGCCCGCGCCTGCGAACGGGTCCTCGTCATGTACGGCGGCACCGTGGTCGAGGACGGGCCCACCGCCGAGGTGCTCACCCGCCCCCGACACCCGTACACCGCCGGACTCCTGGCCGCCGTGCCGCGTCTGGCCACCCCGTCCGGGACCCGGCTCACCGGCATCCCCGGCAGCCCGCCCGACCTCACGCTCCTCGGGGACGGCTGCGCCTTCGCCGACCGCTGCACCCTGGCCGAGGACCGCTGCCGCACGCAGACCCCGCCGCTCGCGCGGGTGGCCGACGGCGTACGGGTCGCGTGCCTCCCCGCCGCCCGACGCACCGAACCCCTGCCCGCCCCGGCCCCGCCCGTCCGCATCGACCGCCCCGCGCCCGGCGCGGTCGTCCTGGAGGCGGACGGCCTCACCAAGACGTACGGGGGACGCGGCGCCCGGCGACGCGGTGTGCCCGCGCTCGACGGGGTGTCGCTGACGCTCAGGAAGGGCGAGACGCTGGGCATCGTCGGCGAGTCCGGCTCCGGGAAGTCCACCCTCGCCCGGGTCCTCGCCCACGCCCACACCGCCGACGGCGGCACCCTGCGGCTGCGCGGCGAGGACATCACCCGGCCCTCGCGCCGGGCGCTGCACGCGGTGCGCCGCCAGGTCCAGATGGTGTTCCAGGACCCCTACGCCTCGCTCAACCCGCGCATGACCGTGGGCGAGATCGTCGCCGAACCCCTCGTCGCGTTCGGCATCGGCGACCGGGAGGCGCGCCGGGAGCGGGTGGCGGAGCTCCTGGAGCTGGCGGGCCTGGACCCCGCCGCGGCCGGACGCCATCCGCGCTCCTTCTCCGGCGGCCAGCGCCAGCGCGTCGGCATCGCCCGCGCACTCGCCCCCGCACCGTCCGTCCTCATCTGCGACGAACCCGTCTCCGCGCTCGACGTGTCCGTCCAGGCCCAGATCACCGGCCTGCTCACAGACCTCCAGCGCGACCTGGGGCTCTCCCTCGTCCTCATCGCCCACGACCTCGCGGTCGTCCGGCAGATCAGCCACCGTATCGCCGTCATGCACCGGGGCCGGGTCGTGGAGACCGGCACCGCCGACGAGGTGTGCGAGCACCCCCGCGACCCGTACACCCGCGCCCTGCTCGCCGCCGCGCCCGAACCCGTACCCCCGGCGGCACGCGCGGGGCGCGCCGAGAGGGCGGGAGCCCTCGCATGACCGACCGCGCCCTCCAGCAGCCCGCCCCGACCCGAGACGGAGTCCCCAGCCCATGACCACCAGCACCCGCCGCGACCCCTACGACGGCTTCCCCGGTCGCGTCGGCCGCACCTTCGCCGCTTCCCAGCCGGCCTGGCCTGCGCGCCGGACCCCGGGGGAGAAGGCCCCGAACATCGTCGTCGTGCTCGTGGACGACATGGGCTACAGCGACATCGGCCCCTTCGGCTCCGAGATCCCCACTCCCGTACTGGACACCCTCGCCGAGGACGGCGTACGACTCAGCAACTACCACACCATGCCGCTGTGCTCCCCGGCCCGCGCCGCCCTGCTCACCGGCCTCAACCCGCACCGCGTCGGCTACGCCATGGTCGCCAACTCCGACCCCGGCTTCCCCGGTTACGGAATGGAGATCGCCGACGACATCCCCACCCTCGCCGAGCTCCTCCACGACTCGGGCTACGCCACCTACGCCGTCGGCAAATGGCACCTGGTCCGCGACTCCGCGTCCAACGCCGCCGACGACCGCGAGAACTGGCCGCTGCGCAAGGGATTCGACCAGTACTACGGCGTCCTGGAAGGGCTCACCAGTCTCTTCCACCCGCACCAACTGGTCCGCGACAACAGCCCGCTGGACATCAACGAGTTCCCCGACGACTACTACTACACCGACGACATCACCGACCAGGCCATCTCCATGGTGAAGTCGCTGCGCGCCCACGACCCCGACAAACCGTTCTTCCTCTACCTCGCGCACAACGCCGTCCACGGCCCGCTCCAGGCCAAGGAGGAGGACATCGCCCGCCACCGGGGCCGCTACGACGAGGGCTGGGACGCGCTGCGCGAACGCCGCTTCGCCGCCCAGATCGCCGACGGCCTCTTCCCGCCCGGCACCGCACTCCCCGGACGCAACAGTGAGGCCGGGCTCGACGTACCTCCCTGGGACAGCCTCACCGAGGAGCAACAGCGCCTGTACGCACGCTACATGGAGGTGTACGCGGCACTGGTCGACAACATCGACCAGAATCTCGGCCGGCTCACCGCCACCCTCGAAGCGCTCGGCGAACTCGACAACACCGTCATCGTCTTCACCTCCGACAACGGAGGCACCGGCGAGGGCGGCGCCGAAGGCACCCGCTCCTACTTCAGCCGCTTCGTCCACCACCCCGCCCTCCCCGAGGACTGGACCCCCGACGTCGACCGCGACCCCGGGCTGATCGGCGGACCGCGCAGCCTGGTGCACTACCCGCGTGGCTGGGGCATGGCGTCCAACACCCCGTTCCGGCTCTACAAGGGCCACACGTACGCGGGCGGGGTGCGCGTCCCCTTCGTCCTGTCCTGGCCGAAGGGCGCCCGCGACGGCCGGCTCACCCCGGGCACGCGCCCGCAGTACCAGTACGTCACCGATGTCGCCCCGACCCTCCTCGAACTCGCCGGCCTGGAACGGCCTGAGCGCCGGCGCGGGGTGCCGCTCCAGGAACCGGACGGCGTCACCTTCGCCCCCGTACTCGCCGACCCGGAACACCTCTCCACCCACCCGGAGCAGTACTGCGAGATGACCGGCAACCGCAGCTACTACCGCGACGGCCGCAAGCTCGTCACCCTGCACCGCCCCGGCGCGCCCTACGACGACTCCGAGTGGGCCCTGTACGACATCAGGACCGACCCGACCGAGATCCACGACCTGGCCGCCGAAGACCCCGGTCTGGTCAAGGAACTCTCGGCGGCCTGGGAGAAGGCCGCCTGGCGCAACGGCGTCTTCCCGCTCCCCGACGGCAGCGGCGCCCTGGCCCGCCGCAACCCCGCCGAAAGCCGCCTGTCACGCCCCCTCACCCTGCTGCCCGGGACCCCCGAACTGGAGCGCTACCGTTCGTCCCGGCTGGTCTCCCTGCGCTCCTTCGAGGTCACCGTCGCGATCGACGAAACGGGCGAGGGCGTCCTCGTCTCGCACGGCGACCAGGGCGGCGGCTACAGCCTGTACGTGGAGGACGGCCGTCTGCACTTCGCGTACAACGAGTACGGCGTGCTCCACGAGACGGACGCGGGCCCGCTCGCACCGGGCGGGCACACGGTGCGGCTCGTCGCCACCGCCGTGGGCGGCCTGCGATGGAGCTTCCGGATCGAGGCCGACGGTGAGACCCGGGCCACCCCGCCCAGCGTCCACCAGCTCATCGGCATGGCCCCCTTCCAAGGCGTCAGCATCGGCGTGGACCGCAAGTCCCCCGTCTCCTGGCCCCTCTTCGAACGCCACCGGTCCTTCCCCTTCCAGGGCCGCCTGCGCTCGGTGACCTACACCCCGGGCGACCCGGGCCCGGACTCCGCTGAGGCGGTGGCCCGGGCTTTGCAGGAGGCGGCGGCGGCATTCGAATGAGAGAGCGCGACCAGCCGCCGCCCAGAGATCACGCAAGCCCTCCACCCCGCATCTCCAGTCCCTCCGGCGTCCGAGGAGCGGGTTCCGGGGCGGAGCCCCGGCTCCGGGAAGGGGCGGGTAGGGGAAAAGGCCCGCCACAGGCGCCCCCCCCGGAGATCGATTCGCGACGAACCCTGCCCAGGTCTAACGTCGGTGGGGTGAACGACTGCGTTCACCCCACCGCACCAGCGGCAACGAACCCATGACCGGCTCCCGCGCAACACCCCCGCAAGCCACCGCAACCCCCCGGAGGGACCGCGGCGGCACCATAGCCCTGCTGGTCATCTGCTCGTGCCAACTGATGGTGGTCCTGGACATCACCATCGTGAACATCGCCCTGCCCCACATCCAGACATCCCTCGGTTTCTCCACCGAGAACCTGTCCTGGGTGATCAACGCCTACACCCTCACCTTCGGCGGCCTGCTGCTCCTCGGCGGCCGCATCGGCGACATCCTCGGGCGACGCCGGGTCTTCATGACCGGCGTCGCCCTCTTCGTCGTCGCCTCGCTGCTCGGCGGCCTCGCGCAGGAATCCTGGCAACTGCTCGCCGCCCGCTCCCTCCAGGGCGTCGGCGGCGCGATCGCATCCCCGACCGCCCTCGCCCTGATCACGACCACCTTCCACGAGGGCCCCGCACGCAACAGGGCCTTCGGCGTGTTCGCGGCCGTCTCCGCGGGCGGCAGCGCCATCGGTCTGCTCGCGGGCGGTGTGCTGGTGGAGTGGCTGGACTGGCGGTGGATCTTCTTCGTCAACGTGCCCATCGGCGCGCTGATCGTGCTCGCGACCCGCCGCTACATCCAGGAGTCCGAGCGCCACCCGGGTCACTTCGACGTCCTCGGCGCCCTCACCGCGACGGTGGGCATGGTGTCCCTCGTCTACGGATTCATCCGGGCCTCCGAGGAGGGCTGGAGCGACACCCTGACGCTCCTCGCGTTCGCCGCGGCCGTCGTGCTGCTCGGCCTGTTCATCGTCGTCGAGAGCCGGTCCCGGCAGCCGATCACCCCCTTGTGGATGTTCCGCGACCGCAACCGGGCCGGCACCTACGGGATCATGCTGAGCCTCGCCGCGGCGATGTTCGGGATGTTCTTCTTCCTGACCCTGTTCGTGCAGAACATCCTGGGCTTCAGCCCGCTGCGCACGGGCCTCGCCTTCCTGCCGGTCAGCGTCATCATCGCGATCGGCGCCGGATTCACCTCGAAGCTGCTGCCGCGGTTCGGACCCAAGCCCTTCATGGTGACGGGCGCGGTCCTTGCCGCGGGCGGGCTCGGCTGGCTCACGCAGACCGACGTCCACAGTTCGTACCTGGGCAGCCTGCTGGGCCCGATCCTGGTGTTCGGGCTCGGCATGGGCCTGCAGTTCGTCTCGCTGACGCTGATGGCCCTGTCCGGCGTCGAGCCGCACGAGTCGGGCGCGGCCTCCGGAATCCTCAACACCACGCAGCAGGTGGGCGGATCGCTCGGCCTGTCCATCCTGGTCACGGTCTTCGGTACGGCGAGCCGCAACGAGGCGACCGACCAGGTCCCCAAGTTCATGGCCGAGGCGACACCGGCGCAGCTCGCCCGGTTCCGCAAAACCGGGCAGCTCCCCAGTCCCTGGGGCGACCAGGTCCTGGCATCGGGCGTCTCCACCGCGTTCCTGGCCGCAGCGGCCTTCGCCGTCGCCGCCGCGCTGATCGCGCTGTTCGTCATCCAGGTCCGCGCCTCGGACCTGGAACGGCTGCGCGGGAGCGGCCGGCCGGGCCCCTGAGGACCGGGCCGACCGCTTTCCCCCCGACGGGTCAACCCTTGACGGTGAAGCCCGCCCGCAGCAGATCGTCGTC
>NZ_JBMNDO010000017.1:0-89169 GCF_052542855.1 Streptomyces sp. SAS_281 | reverse complement strand
CTGGACAAGAAGTCGTCCGTGCAGACCGCGACCACCGGATCGACGGGCAAGCGCTCCTTCGCCATCGTGTGGAACAACGCCGCCTACGCCGACGGCACCGCCGGCCGCGCCACCTTCGAAGCGGTCTTCGACGAGGCCACCGGTTCGGTGACCGTGCAGTACAACACCGTCCCCGACCGCGGCACCGGTGCGACCGTCGGCATCGAGAACCAGACCGGCACGGACGCCCTCCAGTACGCCTTCGACCAGCCGGTCATCACCGCCGGTTCCGCCGTCCACTTCACTCAGGAAGACAAGTGATGAGAGCCCACAACTCGCGGCGGGCCCTGCGGCTCGCCTCCGGACTGGTCGCCGCGGGCCTCGCGCTGACCGCCGCCCCGCACGCCCTCGCCGCCGACTCGGGCTCCGGTTCGGGCTCGGGCATGCGCCTGACGAACGCCCAGGCCGCCAAGCTGGCCGAGCGCATGCAGCCGGACCTGTACGGGGACGCCGGGGCCACCGCCGATGCCGCCCATACGGAAGCCGGCACGGCCGCTGGAGACTCCGGCGCCTCCACCCAGGCGTCCGCGAACATCTCCGTCAAGGCGACGTCGACCATCGAGAACGTGCACGGATACGCCACCACGATGCCGGTGGGCAATAAGAAGGGTGACTACTTCACCCTGCACAGCCTGGCCCACGTGACGCGCACCGCCGCCGACGGCACCGGGCAGTGGACCCGCGCCACGGACGACCTGTACGCGGACTGGGGGATCAAGCCCCTGCGCGTGTGGGAGAAGGAGCTCTACCCGCCGCACGTGCAGATGGGCTACAACGCGGTCAGCCCGTTCACGCCCGACTCGGACCAGGGCTATGACACCGGCGACCTCACCGGCGACGGCGTGCCCGACGTGGTCTTCTCGGCGAACGTCGGGATGGTCCCGCCCTCCGGTGTGACCATCCCGGGCACCACGATGACCTCCGGCACCATGGTGACGGTCCTCGACGGCACGACCGGCAGGACGGTCTGGTCGAAGTACTACCTGTACGCGAGCCAGGTCAAGATCGTCGACGGTGCGCTGCTCGTCGCCGACTCGCCCAAGTACAACGGGAACGCCCCCGCGGACAGCACGGCCAAGCTCACCAGCACCCGCTTCTCGTACGACGGCGGCAAGCTCACCGAGGCCAGCACCTGGACGTACGACTCCGGTGAGACGGCCCCGGCCAGCTGGGGCGCCCTCCAGGACCTCGGTGCCGGCAAGGTCGCCGTCGCGTGGAACCTGCGCAAGACGTCCACCCACGCCTCCCGGGGCAGGGCACTTGTCCTCGACATGAACGACGGCGCGGTCCAGTGGCAGACGGACAGCTCGCTGTACGTCCGCCAGCTGCGCGTGGATGAGGGCCGCGGGCAGCTCGTCGCCGTGGAACAGGCCGACTTCACCGACGAGATGCGCTACGAGCTCGCCGCGTACGACCTCGCCGACGGCCGCCGGACCACGCTCGACACCCGCTTCAACGTGGTGCCCACCGCCCTGGCGGTCGGGAATCTGAGCGGCGGCGGGGACGCCGAGTACGCCGTCTCCGAGTCCTCGCTGACGGACGCGATGTTCGTGAACGCGAGCACGATCCGCGTGCTGGACGGGGACGACCCCGAGACCCCGCTGTGGCAGCACACCACCAAGCGCGACGCCTCCAACGGACACGACGGGCCCAGCACCTGGCGGCTCGACGTGGTCGGCAAGAAGCTGGTTGCGGCAGGACAGGACGACGCGGACACCGATACCGCCGCCAACATCAACCGGTACGCGTCCCTGACCGTCTTCTCCGGGAAGGGCAAGGTCACCTGGCAGACGAAGGGCGCCACCGCGTCGCCCACCTTCCAGGACGTCTTCAAGGACAAGAACGGCCGGCACATCCGGGTGGTCGACGCCGACCAGAACGTCCGGACCTACGCGTTCAAGGACGGCAGCCAGGAACAGCTGACGCCGCTCCAGGGCGACATGGCCTACGGCAAGTCGCTCGACATCGACGGGGACAAGAAGGACGACTTCGTCGAGGGCGGCACCTCGCACGGCATCTGGGCCTACTCGGGCACCTCGCTGCTCGACGGCAAGCCCGAGAAGCTGTGGCAGACCACACTGCCGGGCTCGGTGCACGGAATCGAGACCGCCGACGTCACCGGGAACAAGACCCCGGAGATCGTCGTGGCCACGGACAGCGCGGTCGTCGTGCTCGACTCCCGTACCGGCGCGATCCTGAACACCATCGACGGCGGCGGCCAGTACGTCCGCTCCTTGACGCTCGCGGACGTCGACGGGGACAAGAAGTCCGACATCCTCGTCCCGACCGACAAGCTGCGTGTCTACCGGGGCGACGGCAAGGCGCTGTGGACCTACGCCGCCCCGGCGGACGCGGGGGACGTGCAGTTCTCCGACCCGTCGACGGGCGACGGGAAGGTCTACGTGCAGTACACCAGCACGAACTCCTTCGCCCTGGACACCCCCGCCATGCGGGCCGTCCAGCTCGACGCCAAGACCGGTGCGCTCGGCTGGGCCGCGGCCCCGAAGGCTCCGGCCAAGGCCCAGGACGGCAAGGTGCGCGCCGGCATCCTCGACCACGCGGTGTACGCCTCGCCCGCCATCCCGTACGCGGACGGCCACGCGGTCGTCTACACGTGGGTCGTCTGGGCGCCCTCCGGGCTCTCCGGAACCGACGCGTTCAGCCCGTACGACGTCGTGGAGATCCGCGACGGCCGCACCGGGGAGGTGCTGCACACCGCGGTCACGGGCGGTCTGTACACGCACGGCAACTACTTCGACGGCGATGGCGTCCTGCTGGAGTCCAGCACCGCGGCGTTCTACTCCTTCGGCGCCGACGGTGACGCGGACAACCGTGTGTTCATGATCCCGCCGACCCAGGGAGCGACCTGGATCACCGCCCCGAACGGCGACAAGGTGATCCTCTCCGCCTGCCCGGGCGGGCTCTACCTCTGGGACCCGGCCGTGGTGACCGGCGACGAGCAGTATCCGGACTTCCTCGGCGCGGCCCCCAGCGCCGGTGGCGCCCGCAACTACACCACCGGTGACTTCGACGGCGACGGGGCCGAAGAGGCCGTCATGCTCAACTTCGACGAGCGCGGCTACAACCAGGCGGCCGAGCTCATCGGAGGCGGCTACTCGGTGCCGAACCAGTACACGCACTACACGATCGCCCTCAAGTTCTCCTGAACCCAGGCGGTCACCGCGTTCCGTGGGCCCCTCCGGCAGCCACCAGAGGGCCCCACGGCGTGCCCGGTTAAAGTGGGCGCCCTCATGAACGAGCGGCACACAGCACACAGCACGGACCAGGCGCCACCCCTGGTGCACATACGCCTTTTCGGCGGATTCCAGGTGACTCGTAACGGGGGACCGGCGCTGGCCGAGCGCTGGCCGAGACAGACCGCGCAGGCCCTGGTGAAGCTGCTCGCCGTCGTACCCGGACACCGGCTCCACCGGGAACAGGTCATCGACGTCTGCTGGCCCGACGCGGACCCGCAGGCCGCCCAGGGCAGCCTGCGCGTCGCCCTGCACGCCGCCCGCCGGGCCCTCGAACCCGAACTGGCCTCCCGCGCCACCTCCTCGTACCTCGTCTCCGAAGGCGGACTGCTCCACCTCGACCCCGCCCACGTCCGCATCGACGCCGACCGCGCCGAGGAGGAGGCCAGGAACGCGCTCGCCGCCGGCGGCGTGGACGGCCTCCGCCGGGCCCTGGAGCGCTTCTCCGGCGAACTCCTCCCCGAGGACCGCTACGCCGACTGGGCCGAGGGGCGCCGCTCCCAGCTCGCCGCCATCAAGGAACGCCTGCTCCTCGCCCTGGCCGAGGCCCACCTCCGGGCGGGTGACGCCCAGGAAGCGGTCACGCTCGCGGAACAGATCCTGGGCGACAACCCGGCCGAGGAGCTGGCCCACCGCCTCCTCATCGACGCCTACACCCGGCTCGGGCTGCGCCGGCGCGCGGTGCGGCAGTACCACGTCTGCCGGGCGGCCCTCGACGCCGAGCTGGGCGTACGACCGGGCCCGGAGACCGAGCGCCTGCACCGAGCCGCGCTCACGGTGGAGCCCGCCGGACCGCCGTCCGCGCCCTCCCTGCCCGCCTCGCTCCGGGTCCCGGCCGCCTCCCCGTTGCGCGGGCGCGAGGGCGTGCTCGGGCGGCTGCTCGCGGCGGACGGGCCCGCGGTCGTCACCGTGCTCACCGGTGAGGCGGGCGTCGGCAAGACCCGGCTGGTCGGCGAGGTGGCCCGGCAGGCCGCCGCCTCCGGCACCGCCGTCCTCTGGGGCGGCGGACACGACGCGGAGGGGCACACCCCGTACGGCGCCTTCGCCGAGGCCCTGGACGGCTGGCTCGCCGAGCGCGACGAGGCGGAACGCGCCCGCGTCGGCGGCGAGTACCCCGAACTGGCCGCGTTCCTGCCCGCTCTCGGCCGGGTCCGCGCCGACTCCGAGCGCAGCCCCGAGGAGGAGCGCGACCGGCTCTTCCGGGCCACCGCCGGCCTGCTCGGCGAGCTGGCCTCCGTACAGCCGGTGCTGATCGTGCTGGACGACCTGCACGCGGCGGACCTGGGCTCCTTCCAGCTGCTGAGCCACCTGGCCCGGCGGGCGGCGCGGACCGACGGCGTGCGGTTCCTCGTGACGTACCGGGAGGAGGAGATCCCCGACGGCGATCCGCGCCGTACGGGTCTGTCCTCCCTGCTCCGGCAGGGGCTCGCCGGCCACGAAGAAGTGCCGCGCCTGGACCAGGAGGCGTGCCTCGCGGTCGTGCGCGACACCGTGGAGCTGATGCCCGGACAGGGCTCGGGCGCCACCGACCGCGTCTGGGAACTGTCGCTGGGCAACCCGCTGTTCGCCGTCGAACTCGCGCACGGCCTGGCCGAGGGCGGCGGGACGGGCGCGCCGGACGGTGTGCGGCAGCTGGTCGCGGAGCGGCTGGGCCGGCTCGACCGGGACACGCGCAGAATCGTCGAGGCGCTGTCCGTCGCCGGGCCGGAGACATCGTTGTCGGAACTGCTCGACGTCGCCGCGCACGGGCTGGATCCCGCCGTCACCGGAGGCGCCGCCACCGACGCGCTGGAGCGCGCCATGGCCGCCTCGCTCATCGAGGAGCGCGACATCGTGGTCGGCGGACAGCACGAGGCGGGGCTGACGTTCCGCCATCCGCTGGTCCGCCTCACCTGTTACGAGAAGCTGTCCGCGCTCCGCCGCAGGCAGCTCCACGGCTCCTTCGCGCAGGCCGTGCTCCGTCGCCGCCCCGACGCCGTGGACACCCTCGCCTCGCACTTCACCCGCGCCGACGATCCGCGCGCCGCCGAGTACCTGCGCCGCGCCGCCGCCCGCGCCGCCGCCCTCTTCGCCAACGACACCGCCGACCGCTACTACCGCGACCTGGTCGCCCGGCTGGACGTGGACGCCGCCCGCGCCCGCCTCGCGCACAGCCAGGTGCTGCGTCGCATGGGCAACTTCGCCCAGGCCGCCGAGGTGCTGCGCCTCGCCCTGGACGAGTTCGTCCGGCGCGGCGACCACGAGGACATCGTGCTCGCGGCGGCCTGGCTCGCCGACACGCTCGGGCGCACCGGCCTGCCCGATGCCGGTCGCCAGGTGCTCGCCGCGCACCCGATCACCGACGGCACCCCGCCGGAGGCCGCCGCCGGCCACTTCCTGGCCCGGGCCGTGCTGTGTCGCGTCCAGGGCCGGTACGAGGAGGCGGACGCCGCCTCCCGGCAGGCTCTGGACGCCGCCCGGTCGGTGACCGGGCGGCCCGGCGAGGGGCTGCGGGCCCGGGCCCACTCGCAGCGGGCCAGCGTCCTCGGGCTCAGCGGCCGGCTGGACGAGGCGCATGAAGCGGCCGGCCTCGCGCTCGCACCGGCCGAGGCGTACGGCGACCCCACCCTGCTCGGCCAGGTGCTCTCGACCCTGCGGGAGAACGAGCGGCGCAGCGGCCAGTTGCGCCGTGCCTTGGCCACCGGACAGCGGGCCCTCGACCTCGTCGAGCAGTCGGGAGACCTGGCCGGAGCCGCCTTCGAGCGCGCGAATCTCGCCGAACTGTGGATGCTCATCCAGGAGTTCGGCACCGCGCGCACGCTCGCCGAGGCGGCGGTGGCGGGGGCCGAGGAGGCCGGCGCCTGGTGCCTTCCGTACGCCTTGGCCGCCCTGGCCCTGGTCCGGATGCGCACCGGGGACGCTGCCGGCGCCGCCGCGCTGCTGGACCGGGCGCGGTCCCTGCCGGGCCTCGTGGACCGGCAGGCGGGCCATGCGGTGCGGACGGCCCGCGCCGAACTCGCCCTGCGCGACGGGCTCCCGGGCCAGGCGCGGCGCGTCCTGGAGGGCCATGAGCCGGACGTGCCGGTGCTCACGGCGTGGGCGGAGCTGTGCAGTGGTCGCCCGGAACCGGCGCACCGGCTCGCAGCCGAGGAGGTCGCCCGTACCGCCCGGACCGGCGAGCGCATCGCCGAGGCGGACGCGCTGACGGTCCTCGCCCTCGCCCTGCACCGGCTCGGCGACACCGACGCGGCCCGCGACGCGCTGACACGTGCTGACGGCCTGGCGCGGGCCCTGCCCTACCCGGCGGGCGCGGTCCACGCGGGCGAGGTGCGAGGGCTCATGGAAACGGAGCCGGGCGCCCACTGAAGGGCGGTCCGGCTCCGTCACGGGTTACTTACGCGGGCAGCCGCTCCAGCAGCCCCGCGAAGTCGGTGCCCGGCGCCAGGGTGCCGAAGGCGAGCCCCCGGTCCCCGGCCAGCCGCGAGGCGCAGAACGCGTCGGCGACCGCCGTCGGCGCGTGCCGGACGAGCAGCGAGCCCTGGAGGACCAGTGCCGCGCGCTCGATGAGGCGGCGGGCCCGCAGCGGGGCGTCCTCGGTGAGGACCAGCTCGCCGCGCAGCTCCTGCCAGGCCGCGTCCAGCCGGCGGTCCGCCCCCGAGGCGGCCTCGACCTCGGCGCGGAAGGCCTCCAGCGACTCCGGCTCCCGGGCCAGCGCGCGCAGCAGGTCGAGGGCGTTCACATTGCCCGAGCCCTCCCAGATGCCGTTGAGCGGCGCCTCCCGGTACATGCGCGGCATGCCCGATTCCTCGACGTAACCGTTGCCGCCGAGGCATTCCAGCGCCTCCGCGACCGCGGCCGGCTGGCGCTTGCACACCCAGTACTTGGACACCGCCGTGGCCAGCCGCAGGAACGCCCGCTCCTGTGCGTCGCCCCGCTGGGCCCGGTCGGCGGCGCCGGCCAGCCGCAGCCCGAGCGTGGTCGCCGCCTCGGACTCGACCGCGAGGTCGCCGATCACGTTGCGCATCAGCGGCTGGTCGATCAGCTTGGTGCCGAACACCGAGCGGTGGCGCACATGGTGGGCCGCCTGGGCGAGGGCGGCGCGGATACCGGCGGCCGAGCCGATGACGCAGTCCAGACGGGTCATCGTCACCATGTCGATGATGGTGCGCACGCCCTTGCCCTCGGGGCCGACGAGCCAGGCGACCGTGTCGTCGAACTCGGGTTCGCTGCTGGCGTTGGACCGGTTGCCCAGCTTGTCCTTGAGCCGCTGGATGCGGAAGGTGTTGCGGCTGCCGTCCGGCAGGACGCGCGGCACGAGGAAGCAGGAGAGGCCGTCCGGCGCCTGGGCGAGGACCAGGAAGAGGTCGTTCATCGGGGCGCTGGTGAACCACTTGTGCCCGCGCAGCCGCCAGGTCCCGTCGCCCGCCTCGGTGGCCGTGGTGGAGTTGGCGCGCACGTCGGTGCCGCCCTGCTTCTCCGTCATGCCCATCCCCGCGAGCAGCCCCGGCTTCTCGGCGGGGGTGCGCAGCCCGGCCTCGTACACCCGGCTGGTCAGCAGCGGCTCGTACGTCTTTGCCAGGTCCGGGGCGTGCCGCAGGGCCGGGACCACGGCGTACGTCATGGAGACCGGGCACAGGTGGCCCGCCTCCAGCGTCGACATCACCATGAAGCCGGTCGCGCGCGCCACATGGGCGCCGGGGCGCGCGTCCGCCCAGGCGGCGCCGGCCAGGCCCGCGCCCACCGAGGCGTTCATCAGGTGGTGGTAGGCCGGGTGGAAGTCCACCTCGTCCACGCGGTGGCCGTAGCGGTCGTGGGTGCGCAGCACGGGCTCGTTGACGTTGGCCTGCTCGGCCCACTCCTGGGCCTGCGCGCTGCCGACGAGGCGGCCGAGCCGGTGCAGCTCCTCGGTGTGCCACTCGGCGCCCTCACGGCGCAGGCCCTCCAGGAGCACCACGTCGTCGGCCGCGTCATGGCCGGTCAACGGCGGGGCCTGGTTGGTCACTTCGTGGGTCGCGGCGGTGGGGTTGCTGCGGGGCGGGACGGTCGTGGACACGGGGGCCTCCAGGGGCGGTGATACGCGGAATGGTCAAGGGCGCGGCGCGCCCGCACAGCGCAGGGCCATGGCGACGAGTTCGGTGAGCAGCGCCTCGGTGGTCTCCCCGTCGCCGGTGCCGAGCGGATCGACCAGGACCTCGCCGACCGCGCCGGTGAGCGCGGCGGCGGTGATCTCGCCGTTCTGCGCGGGCAGCAGGCCCGCCTCGATGCCCTCGTGGACGACCTCGGCGAACAGGGCGCGGTAGCGGCGGCGGTAGTCGAGCCGCTCGGCGCCGACCGCCGGATCGGCCGGGGCGGCGAGCAGTGCGTAGGCCAGGCCCCGGTTCTCCAGGGCGCGGCGGGCGAAGACCTCGACGCCCCGGGCCAGCCGCTCGACCGGTGTCCCCGGCTCGCGCAGCACCTTGCCCAGCACCTCGACCTCGCGGCCGGCGGCGCGCCGGAACACCTCGACGGCCAGGGCCGCCTTGGAGGCGAAGTGCTGGTAGACGGAGCCGGCCGCGATGCCGGCCGAGTCGGCGACGGCGGTGACCGACGCCTGCGACCAGCCGACCTCCGCGACCACCGAGGTGGCGGCGGCGACCAGATGCTCCCTGGCTGCTTCGAGCCGACTGATTTCGGCTGGGGTCTTGCGGTAGGCCATGAAAGAAGTGAACCATCATTCAGAGGTTCCCGCCATGGCCCGTTCGCACGGTCCGGCTCGTCAGGAGAACGTGATGCACCTCAGTACCCTGCTGGACAGCGCCGTCCGCTCGGCCGGCGGCCACGAAGCGGTCGTCTACCGTGAGCAGCGGTGGTCCTACCGGGAATTCGCCGACGCGGCCCGCCGTGCGGCGACCGTGCTGCGGGAGGCCGGGCTCCGGCCGGGCGACCGGCTGGCCGTGATGACGTACAACACCCCGGCCTTCCTGTTCGCCGCGTTCGGCGCCTGGTACGCGGGGGCCACCCTGGTCCCCGTCAACCACAAGCTCCGGACGGCCGAGGTGGCGCGCCAGCTGACCCACTGCGGGGCCAGGATCGCCGTGGTCGACGCGGAGATCGGCGAGCGCGCAACCGCCGCCGGCGCCGAGGTGACCTGGCTGGTCAGCCACCCCGACGCCGGGCCGGACAGCCTGCCGGCCGAGGCGTTCGAGGCCCGGATCGCGGCCGCCGAGCCGTGGGCCGGGGAGCCGGGGACGGACGGCGAGGTCGCCCAGATCCTGTACACCTCGGGCACCTCCGGCACCCCCAAGGGCTGCGTCCACACCCACCGCACGATCACCCTGACGGCCGCCTACACCGCCGCCGCCATCCCGCTCCGCCGCGACGAGCGCTTCCTGATCTGCATGCCCGTCTGGCACGCCTCCCCGCTCAACAACTGGGTGATGGGCACGCTGCTGACCCGCGGCACGGTGGTGCTCCAGCGCGAGTACGAGCCCCGGGGCATGCTGGAGACCATCCAGCGCGAGGGCGTCACCGCGATGTTCGGCGCACCGATCGCCCTCATCGCGCCGACGCAGGCGGTCGCCGACTTCGCCTCGTACGACCTCTCGTCGGTGCGGGCCTGGATCTACGGCGCCGGACCGCTCGACGCGGACACCGCACGCCGCCTGATGAAGGCGTACGGCTCCGAGAACTTCCACCAGGTGTACGGCATGAGCGAGACGGGCCCCGTCGGCGCCTCGCTCCCGCCCGCCGAGCAGGTCGCCAAGGCCGGTGCGATCGGCCGGGGCGGCATGCCCGGGGTCGAGCTGCGGGTCGTGCGCCGGGACGGCGCCGACGCGGGGGCGGGGGAGACCGGCGAGATCTGGCTGCGCTCCGACACCCGCATGGTCGGCTACCTGGACGACGAGAGGGCGACCGCCGAGGTGTTCGCGGGCGACTGGTACCGCAGCGGCGACCTGGGCCGGGTCGACGAGGACGGGTTCGTCACGGTCGTGGACCGGATGAAGGACGTGATCATCACCGGCGGCGAGAACGTCGCCTCGCAGGAGGTGGAGGGCGCCCTGCGCGGCCACCCGGACGTCCTGGACGTCGCCGTGGTCGGCCGTCCCCACCCCCAGTGGGGCGAGACCGTGGTCGCCGTGGTCGTCCCGCGCGAGGGTGCCGCGCTCGATCTGGAGGGCGTCCGCGCCTGGCTGGAGCCCCGGATCGCCCGCTACAAGGTGCCCCGCGAGCTCGTCCTGCGCGCCGGCCTGCCCCGCACGCCGTCCGGGAAGATCACCAAGCACGTCCTGCGCGACGAACTGGGGCGGTGAGCCCGGGCCCGTACCCCTGCGGAAGGGGGCGGGCCCGCTCCGCGTAGGGTCGGCACATGGCCGACGAACAGGTGCCCAAGGCGCGGCGGGGCCCCGGCAGACCCCGCGAGGAGCGCGTCACCCGGGCCGTGCTGGACGCCGTCGTCCATCTGGTGACGGAGAACGGCATGGGCGCGCTGACGATGGACGCGGTGGCGGCCCGGGCCGGCGTCAGCAAACCGGCCATGTACCGGCGTTGGGCCACCAAGCAGGATCTCGTCCTGGCCGCCGCCGAGTCCCGGATCGGGCCGCTGACCGTCCCCGACATGGGCGATTTCCGGGCCGAGCTGCGCGCCGTGCTGACGGCGCGCATGGAGGCGTACCGGCAGCCGGGCGTCTCCCGTCTGCTCGCCGGGGTGATCGGCTCCGCGTCGGAGGCGGGCGCCGAGCCGGGCGCGTACCGCGCCTACACGGCCCGCGTGATGCGCGAGACCCGCCACCTCCTGGAGCGCGGGGTGGCGCGCGGCGACGTCCGCGCCGACGTCGACATCGCCGCCGCCGCGACACTCGTCGCCGCCTCGCTGGTCTTCCGCATGGTCGGCGAACAGCGCCTGCCTGACCAGCGGCTGGTGGACTCCGTGGTGGAGCTGATCGGCCGGGCGGTCGCCGCCCCGGCGTAGCCGCGTACGCCCTTCACCCGGCCCGCCGCCGGGTGCTTCGGCATGCCCGGAACCGGCCGGAAGGGTCATGGAACGGTCCGCGAGGCCGCCGGGAAATCTATGCGTCCGACCCCTTGCCCCGCCGCATCCTCATATCGATACTGCTGGTTACGTAATTAGCGCACCGCCGGGAGGAACACCCATGCAGACCGCTGTCACGAACCCGAGGCCGGTCCTGGACAAGCCGCTCATGCACTACGGGAGCCGGACCCTCGAACGGCTCGCGCCCGGCGCCGAGCCGGCCACCTACCGGCGGGTGGAGATCAGCCCGCTCACCCCGCACTTCGGCGCCGTGCTCGGCGGGGTCGACCTGACCCGCCCGATCACCGAAGAACTCGCCGAGGAGCTGCGCCAGGCGCTGCTGGAGTGGAAGGTGATCTTCTTCCGCAAGCAGACCGGCTTCACCGCCGACCACCAGCTCGCCCTGTCCGGCGTCTGGGGCCCGCCCGAGCCCAACCCGTTCTTCCCGAAGACCGGGACGGCCGGCGTCTCACGCCTCGCCAAGGACGCCAAGGCGGCCGGCAACAAGAACATCTGGCACAGCGACCACTCGTTCATGGTCAACCCGGCGCTCGGCTCCGTCCTGCGCGCCGTGGAGGTGCCCGAGGCGGGCGGCGACACGATGTGGGCGGACATGGCCGCCGCCTACGACAACCTGCCCGATGACCTGAAGGCCCGCATCGCCGAGCTCACCGCCGTGCACGACTGGGCACCCAGCTGGGGCGCCCTCATGAACGACGAGCAGAAGGCCGCGTTCCGCACGTCCTGGCCGCAGGTCGAACACCCCGTCGTCGTCCGCCACCCGCGCAGCGGCCGCAAGACCCTCTACGTCAACGAGCCCTTCACCACCCGCATCAACGGACTGTCCGACGCCGAGAGCCGCGAACTGCTCGACATCCTGGTCCTCCAGGCCCGCATCCCCGAGTACCAGGTCCGCTTCCACTGGGAGGCCGACTCGATCGCCGTCTGGGACAACATCGCCACCCAGCACTACGCGATCAACGACTACTTCCCGCAGCGCCGCGTCATGGAGCGCATCGCCATCGCCGGCGTACCGCTCTCCTGAATCCTCCGCCCCACTTCCCGGGAGATCCCATGACCGCGGCACCGATCGAACGGCCCCAGCACCCCACCGACACGGTGGCACCCGCCGGCACCCGCACCAGGGCCTGGACGGTGACCGTGCTGCTCGTGGTCTTCATGATGGTCAACTTCGCCGACAAGTCCGTGCTCGGCCTCGCCGCCGACGAGATCCGCGCGGACCTGCACCTGAGTGCCACTCAGTTCGGCCTCGTCAACGGCGCGTTCTTCCTGCTCTTCTCCGTCGCCGCCGTCCTGGTCGGCCTCGCCGCGGACCGGGTCTCGCCGAAGATCCTGCTGCTCCTCATGGCGCTGCTCTGGTCCGTGGCCCAGGTGCCCGCCGCGATCGGCGGCGGCCTCGCCGTCCTCGTCGCCTCCCGGGTCTTCCTCGGCGCGGCGGAGGGCCCGGCCTTCCCGGTGGCGCAGCAGGCCACCCTCGCCTGGTTCCCCAACGACCGGCGCAACCTGCCGGGCGCCCTGATCACCCTCGGCGTCACGCTCGGGGTGATCACCTCCGCGCCGGGCCTGTCCTGGGTCATCCAGCACCACGGCTGGCGCACGGCACT
Organism: Streptomyces sp. SAS_281; assembly: GCF_052542855.1. Lineage (NCBI taxonomy): Bacteria > Bacillati > Actinomycetota > Actinomycetes > Kitasatosporales > Streptomycetaceae > Streptomyces > Streptomyces sp. SAS_281. Next base: position 76,264 of record NZ_JBMNDO010000017.1, on the reverse strand, counting down.
GTGGGTGCTGGCGGGCGCGGGCCTCGTATGGGCCGCCGTCTGGAAGGCGCTCGGCGCGGACGGCGGACACCGCGTGGAGACCGCCCGTACGCCGGTCCGCGAGGAGGCCGCCGCCACCCCGGTCCCGTACCGCGCGATCCTCACCAGCCGCACCTGGATCGGCGCCACCTTCGCCTACTTCACCAGCTACTGGACCGTCGCCCTCATGCTGGTCTGGCTGCCGTCCTACCTGCGCAACGCCCTCGGCTACACGGCCGGCGAGGCGGGCACCGTCGTCGTCGCCCCCTGGACCATCGGCGCCGTCGTCCTGCTCGCCCAGGCCGGTGTCACCGGACGGCTGATGCGGCGCGGCGTCGGCAGCCGCCGCGCCCGGGGCTGGGTCGGCGGCACGCTGCTCGCGCTCGGCGCCCTGTGCTGCCTGGCCGTCCCGGTCGCGGACGGCTCCACGGCCAAGACCGTGCTGATCGCCCTCGGCTTCGGGTTCGGCGGCTCGTACGCGGCCGTCGCGGCGACCACCGTCAGCGAACTCGCCCCGCCGAACAGGGCCGGCGGCGCGCTGGGCGTCATGAACGCCCTGGTCACCATGGCCGGACTGGCCGCCCCGGCCGTCGTGGGCGCCCTCGTCGACGCCCAGGGGACCGTCGGCTACCAGAACGCCGTCGTGCTCTCCGGCCTGCTCCTCGTCCTGGGCGCCGCGGCATCCTTCCGGCTCATCGACCCGGCCCGCGACGCGTGCCGCCCGACCACCTGACCCTCCCCCCCACCGGACCCACCCAAGGAGCCCGCCCGTGAGCGCCGCCCCCGCACTCGACACCAGCCCGCTCGACCTCGCCGTGGCCGGCCTGCGCGACCGGGCCGGCACCTGGACCGCCACCCCGCTCCCCGAACGCGTCGCCCTCCTGGAGCGCATGCTCCCGCGCATCGCCGGGGCCGCGCCCGCCATGGTCGCCGACGCCGCCGCCGCCAAGGGGTACGCCGCCGACTCGGCCTGGGCCGCCGAGGACTGGGTCACCGCCCCCTGGGCGCTGGCCCAGACGGTGAGCGCCTACCTCCACGTGCTGCGCAGGCTGGCCGCCGGACAGGACCCGGTCGACCGCGGGGCCGTCCGCGAACGCGGAGGCCGTGTCCTGGTCGACGTCTTCCCCGCCACCGGATCGGACCGCCTCCTGCTCAACGGGTTCACCGCCGAGGTCTGGACCCTCCCCGGGACCACCCGCGCACAGGCACTGGCCGACGCGGCGGGGGAGTACCGGGGCCGCCGGGGCCGCCCGGCCGTCGCCCTGGTCCTGGGCGCGGGCAACGTCCCCGCGATCACCCCGCTGGACATCCTGCACAAGCTGTACGCGGAGGGCGAGGTCGTCCTCGCCAAGATGAATCCCGTCAACGCCTACCTGCGCCCGCACTTCGAGGAGGTGTTCGCCGAGTTCATCGAGAAGGGCTGGGTGCGCTTCGTGGACGGAGGCGCCGACACCGGTGCCTACCTCACCACCCACGACGGCGTCGACACGATCCACGTCACCGGCAGCGAGCGCACCCACGACGCGATCGTCTGGGGCACCGACGAGCAGGCGGAGCGGCGCAGGAGTGAGGACACCCCGCTCAACGACAAGCCGTTCACCAGCGAACTCGGCGGCGTCAGCCCCTGCATCGTGGCCCCGGGGCCGTGGAGCGCGGCGGACTTCCGGTTCCAGGCCGAGCACATCGTCACCAGCAAGATGAACAACTCCGGCCACAACTGCGTCGCCAGCCAGATCCTCGTCGTCCCCCGCGAGTGGGACGGCACCGAACGGCTGCTCGCCGAGATCCGCCGGGTCCTGCGCGCACTGCCGCCCACGCCGACTACTACCCCGGCGCCGCCGACCGCCTCGGCGCGGTCGTCCGTGCCCACCCGGACGCCGAGACCCACGCCGAGGGCGCCTGCCGCCTCCTGGTGCCGGACATCACGGACGAGGGCGACCCGATGCTGGACACCGAGGTGTTCGCCAGCGCCCTCGGAGTCGTACGCCTGCCGGGCGCCGACGCCCGCGCATTCCTGCGCGCGGCGACGGAGTTCGCCAACGACCGGCTCCCCGGCACGCTCGGTGCGACCCTGCTCGTCCACCCCCGCACCGAACGCGCCCACCGCAGCGCGGTCGAGGAGGCGGTCGCCGGCCTCCGCTACGGCACCCTCGGCGTCAACTGCTGGTCGGCCTTCGGCTTCCTGCTCGGGTACACCCCCTGGGGCGCCTTCCCCGGGCACGACCGCCAGGACATCGGCAGCGGCGTCGGCTTCGTGCACAACGCGTTCATGCTGGAGCACGTCGAGAAGACGGTCGTACGCGCCCCCTTCGCACCCGCCCCGCGCGGCCTGTTCACGGGCTCCCCGTCCCTGTCCCCGCGCCCGCCGTACTACGTCACCAACCGCACGGGCCGCACGACCATGGAACGGCTGACCGCGTACACGGCCGACCCGAGGGCGACGAGGCTCCCCGGCATCTTCGCCTCCGCGCTCCTGGGCTGATCCGAGCGCCATGGGCGTCGGGCAGCCCCAGGCAGCCCGACGCCCATGTCGGATTTCCGCCAGCCTCCGCCCCCACCCGTGGCCCATCCTTGAACCATGCACACCGACACCGAGCGCTGCGTCCGGGCGGTCCGCTCCAAGGACGCCCGCTTCGACGGCTGGTTCTTCACCGCCGTCCTGACCACCCGGATCTACTGCCGCCCGAGCTGCCCCGTCGTGCCGCCCAAGGCCGAGAACATGACGTTCTACCCCAGCGCGGCCGCCTGCCAGCAGGCCGGATTCCGGGCGTGCAAGCGGTGCCGCCCCGACACCAGCCCCGGATCCCCGGAGTGGAACGCCCGCGCGGACTCGGTGGCCCGCGCGATACGCCTCATCCGCGACGGCGTGGTCGACCGCGAAGGCGTGCCCGGCCTCGCCGCCCGTCTCGGCTACTCGCCCCGCCAGATCGAACGCCAGCTGGTCGCCGAACTGGGCGCCGGACCGCTCGCCCTGGCCCGTGCCCAGCGCGCCCAGACCGCGCGCGTGCTCATCGAGACCACCGACCTGCCCATGGCCGAGATCGCCTTCGCCGCCGGTTTCTCCTCCGTACGCACCTTCAACGACACCGTCCGGGAGGTCTTCGCCCTGGCCCCCGGCGAACTGCGCGCCCGCGCCGCCCGCACCGCACCCGCGCCCACCACCCCCGGCGTCATCACCCTGCGCCTGCCGTACCGGGCCCCGCTCAACCCCAGCAACCTCTTCGGCCACCTCGCCGCGACCGCCGTCCCCGGCGTCGAGGAGTGGCGCGACGGCGCGTACCGCCGCACCCTCACCCTGCCGCACGGCCACGGCATCGTCGCCCTCACCCCGCGCCCCGGCCACATCGCCTGCCGGCTCGCCCTCACCGACCCGCGCGACCTGACCCTCGCGATCAGCCGGTGCCGCTGGCTCCTCGACCTGGACGCCGACCCGGTCGCCGTGGACGAACAGCTGCGCACCGACCCGCTGCTCGCCCCGCTGGTCGACGCGGCACCGGGCCGCCGGGTGCCGAGGACCGTCGACGGTGCCGAGTTCGCCGTCCGCGCCGTGCTCGGCCAGCAGGTCTCCACCGCCGCCGCCCGCACCCACGCCGCCCGTCTGGTCACCGCACACGGCACCGCGGTGGACGACCCCGAGGGCGGACTCACCCACCTCTTCCCGGACCCGGAGGCGCTGGCCGGACTCGACCCCGAGCGGTTGGCCCTCCCGCGCAGCCGCCGCCGCACGCTCACCACCCTCGTCCGGGCCCTGGCGGACGGCTCGCTGCACCTCGGCCCCGACTCCGACTGGGAGCGGGCCCGCACCGAACTGGCCGCGCTGCCCGGGTTCGGCCCCTGGACCGTCGAGGTCATCGCGATGCGCGCCCTCGGCGACCCGGACGCCTTCCTCCCGACCGACCTCGGCATCCGCAGGTCCGCCCAGCACCTCGGCCTGCCCTCCACCCCGGCCGCCCTCACCGCCCGCGCGGCCGGCTGGCGCCCCTGGCGGGCGTACGCCGTCCAGTACCTCTGGACCGTCGACGACCACCCCATCAACCACCTCCCGGACGCGGAAGGGAGTGCCCCGTGACCCGGCAGCACACCGTCACCGACAGCCCCTACGGCCCGCTGACCCTCGTCGCCACCGACGGGGGCCTCGCCGGCCTCTACATGACCGGCCAGCGCCACCGGCCTCCCGAGGAGACCTTCGGCGCACCCGATCCGCGCCCCTTCACCGAGGCGATCCGCCAGCTCGACGCCTACTTCGCCGGCGAACTGCGCGACTTCGACCTGCCGCTGCACCTGGACGGCACCCCGTTCCAGCGCGGCGTCTGGGAGCAGCTGCGGCTCATCCCGTACGGCGAGACCCGCTCGTACGGGGAGCTCGCCGAGAACCTGGGCAAGCCCGGGGCCTCCCGGGCGGTGGGGTTGGCCAACGGCAAGAACCCGGTCGGCATCATCGTGCCCTGCCACCGGGTGATCGGGGCGTCGGGCGGCCTCACCGGCTACGGGGGCGGGCTGGACCGCAAGCAGCGCCTGCTGGCGTTCGAGAACGGCACCGAGGAGACCACTCCTGCGCTGTTCTGAAGCGGATACGCCGATGGGCCCCGCACACACGCCTGTGTGCGGGGCCCATCGGCGTACGGCTGTTCCGCGGGTCAGCCGGTGAAGATCTCCGTCACCGTCCAGATCGCCAGGCCCAGCATGCACAGCCCGCCGATGCGCTGCACGGTCTTGAGCGGTACGCGCTTCGCGATGAACCGGCCCGCGAGCAGCGCCAGCGCGGACACGGACATCAGGGCGGCGGCGGAGCCGATCGCGGTGGACCAGGTGCCGTTGCTCGCCGCCAGGTTGGCGGTCGTGATCTGCGTGAGGTCGCCCCACTCGCTGATGAACACCGCCATGAACGCCGTCGAGTACACCGGCCAGAACCCGGTCACCGTCTTCGGGCCCGACTCGTCGTCCTCGTCGTCCCCGCCCCCGCGCAGCAGCATGAACGCGCCGAAGGCGAAGAGGCAGGCCGACACCAGCTTGACGATCCAGTCGGGCAGCAGACCGAGCAGCCCGCCCGCACCGACCGCGATGGCGACATGCACGAGGAACGCGGACGAGGTGCCGAACCAGACGTAGAGCGGACGCATGCGCGTGCCCATGGCGAGCGACGCGAACATGGTCTTGTCCGGGAGTTCGGCGAGGAAGATCAGCCCGAAAGCGGTGAGGATCGCCAGGGGGTCGAGATGCATTCCGGGTGGCTTTCTGTACGAGCCGGGCCCCGGGTCTCCGCGAAGTGCCGGTCGGCGTTTCGGAGGACCACTCGGCCCGGCATGACGGCACCGCCCACAGGGCGTGGGCGTGTCACACCTGACCGAAGGTCTCGCCCACCCGTGATGATCCACGAGCCCGGCCACCGGGAACCGCGAGGCTCCAGTGTGTCGACGACCGGTTTTCGGGGCTACTCCCCTTCGCAGCCCTCAATGCTACCTCACCCGGTCGGACGCCGCGCGAGCAGGAACGCCTGCGGGGTGCCTTCGTCCGGGTCCGCGGCCCGCACCAGCCGGGCCCGCACCTCGAAGCCGGCGGCGTCGAGCAGCGCCGCCACCCGGTCCGGGGCGAAGCGGTACACATCGAGGTCCACGGCGTGCCCGTACGCGTGATCGAGCCGTACGCCCTCGTCGTCGCCCGCCTTGAAGGCGATGAGCAGATGGCCGCCGGGGGCCAGGACCCGGCGGAACTCGGCCACGTACGCCCCCAGCTCCACCGGCGGCGTATGGACCAGCGAGTACCAGGCGACGGCCCCTGCGAGCGAGCCGTCGGGCAGGGCCAGCGCGGCCATCGTCCCCACCTCGAACCGCAGGTCCGGGTGGCGTCGCCGGGCCTCGGCGACCATGCCGGGCGAGAGGTCCACGCCGGAGGCGTCGAGGCCCAGGTCCCGCAGATACGCGGTGACCCGCCCCGGCCCGCAGCCGAGATCGGCGACCGGCCCGCCGCCGTCCCCCCGCACGTACACGGCGAACGTGCCGAGCATCGCCCGGTCCAGGTGCTTCGCCGCCAACTCGCCCGCGAGAAGCGCGGCGTAGTCCGCCGCGACGGTGTCGTACGAGGCCCGGGTGGCGTGGAGAGTCATGCCCGGGACCGTACCGGGACGCGCGGTGCTACCGTCGCGCCATGGCGAAGGTGGCGATCAGTCTCGACGCGGAGCTCGTGGTCGAAGTGATGGTGCTCGCGGGCGTCGGCAGTCCGCAGGACGCCGTGGAGGCGGTCGTACGCGACTACATCGCGCGCGGCCACCGCACCGAGGCCCGGGTCGCGGCGCGCGACGAGACCAGGCGCGAGGACGAGACCAGGCCGCCGGACACCCAGGGCTGACCGGGCACCCGGGCCCTCAGCCGACGGGGCGGCCGTCCTCCAGCTCCACGGCGCCCGTGCCCGACGCCAGAGCCTCCAGCGCCGCGTGCATCCGCCCGGCGCGCGCACCGATCAGATACCGGTCGATCTCCGCCGGCTCGACCAGCTTCCACGACAGCAGCTCCGACTCCTGGAGCCGGACCGCCTTCAGCTGCTCGTCGTCCAGCACCCCGCCGTCGTACACGTACGCCACGACCGGCGGCCGGTCGCTGCCGCGCGTCCAGTCCACGACGAGGAGCCGGCCCGGCTCGACGTCGAGCCCGATCTCTTCCAGCGACTCGCGGCGCGCGCCCTGCCGCGGGCCCTCCCCGTCGGCCGATTCGACCGTCCCGCCGGGCAGCGTCCATCCCTCCCGGTAGCTCGGCTCGACCAGCAGCACCCGGCCGCCCGCGTCCCGGAAGATGCAGGCGGCTGCCACGAGGACCTTGGGAAGACCGGCGATATACGTGGCGTAGTCAGTAGTGGTCATACGGTCAGCGTAGGCCCGCTTTGATCGATCAGACCATGGGCAGGGAGGGGGTGCGGCGGATAGGGTCGGTGCGGCGCGACTGCCTGTTCGAATGCAAAGGGAATCATGGTGACGGACGGAGCAGTGATGGAGACCGCACGCGTGCTCGTCGCGGCGGACAAGTTCAAGGGCTCGCTCACGGCCGTGCAGGTCGCGGAGCGGGTGACGGCCGGGCTGCGGCGCGTCGTCCCCGGTGTACGGGTGGAGACCCTGCCGGTCGCCGACGGCGGCGACGGCACGGTGGCGGCGGCGGTGGCCGCCGGCTTCGAGCGCCGCGAGGCGCGGGTGACAGGGCCCCTGGGCGACCCCGTCACCGCCGCGTACGCGGTGCGCGGGACCACCGCGGTGGTCGAGATGGCCGAGGCGTCCGGCCTCCAGCACCTGCCCGAGGGGGTCTTCGCGCCGCTCACGGCCACCACCTACGGCTCCGGAGAGCTCCTGCTCGCCGCCGTCGAAGCGGGGGCCCGGACCATCGTGTTCGGCGTCGGCGGCAGCGCCACCACGGACGGCGGCGCGGGCATGCTCGCCGCGCTCGGCGCGCGCTTCCTCGACGCGGACGGCAGACCGGTCGGGCCGGGCGGCGGCGGCCTCGCGGACCTCGCCGACGCGGACCTCTCCGGGCTCGACCCCCGCTTCGGCGGCATCGACCTCATCCTCGCCAGCGACGTCGACAACCCGTTGACCGGTCCGAAGGGCGCGCCGGAGGTCTACGGCCGCCAGAAGGGCGCGACAGAGGCGGACATCGCGACGCTCGACGCGGCCCTCGCCCACTACGCCTCCCTCCTCGGCCCCGAGCAGGCGGAACTCCCCGGCGCCGGGGCGGCCGGCGGCATCGGCTACGGGGCGCTCGTCGCACTCGGCGCGCGCTTCCGCCCCGGGATCGAGGTCATGCTCGACGTCCTCGGCTTCGCGCCCGCACTGGACCGGGCGACGTTCGTCATCACCGGCGAGGGCTCCCTCGACGCCCAGACCCTGCACGGCAAGGCCCCGGCGGGCGTCGCGTCGGCGGCGCGGGCGGCGGGCGTCGAGGTCGTCGCGGTGTGCGGCCGCCTCGCGCTGACGCCGGAGGCACTGGCGGGAGCCGGGATCCGGCGGGCGTACGCGCTGCTGGACCTGGAGCCGGATCCGGCGGTGTGCATGGCGGAGGCGGGGCCGCTGCTCGAGCGCGCGGCGGAGTCCATCGCACGCGACTTCCTGGCCTGAACCGGGGGCTCCGCCCCGGACCCCCGCTCCGAGATCGCCGGAGGGGCTTGATTCCGGTGCGGCCACTTCCAGCCCCGCCGGCGTCCGAGGCGCGGGGTCCGGGGGCGGAGCCCCAGTTCCGGACGGGGCGAGCAGGGGACAACGCCCGCCGCGGGCGCCCCCCGCCCGCCCCCTCTGTGCGCCCGCACAACCCACCCCCGCCCACCCGGGGCACCCGCAACGCTTCCCCCCGCCCCCCATGGACGCCCCCCTCCTCCCCCTGCTGACCTGTGGCAACACAGGAACCGCGGAAGGAGGAGGACCCCCATGCCCACGCTCGAGATCCGCGCACTCTCCGCCGCCTACGGCCCCGTACGCTCACTGCGCGGCATCGACCTCGACGTCCCGGACGGCACGATCACCGCCGTGCTCGGCGGGAACGGCGCCGGCAAGACCACCCTGCTGCGGGCCGTCTCACGGACCCTCGGTTTCCACGGCGGAACCGGCGCCGGCACCGTACGGTTCGACGGGCGCCCCCTGGACGGGCTGCGGCCCGACCGGGTGGTGGCCGCCGGGATCGTCCAAGTGCCCGAGGGCCGGCAGGTGTTCGCCCGCATGACGGTGGCCGACAACCTGCGCGCCGGAGCCCTCGGCGCCGACGGAGGCCGCAAGGCGGCGGCCGAGGCGCTGGACCGCGTCCACGAGCTTTTCCCCGTGCTCGCCCGCCGCGCCCACCAGAGCGCCGGGCTGCTGTCCGGCGGCGAGCAGCAGATGCTGGCCATGGGCCGCGCCCTGATGGCGCGGCCCCGGCTGCTCCTGCTGGACGAACCCTCGCTCGGCCTCGCGCCCCTGATGGCGCAGCGCATCGCCGACACGGTGCGCGAGATCAATGCCGCCGGCACGTCCGTCCTGCTCGTGGAGCAGAACGCGTCGATCGCCCTGCGCCTCGCCACCACGGCGTACGTCCTGGAGGTCGGCGAGGTCACCCTGCACGGGCCCGCCGACGAACTGGCCGCATCCGACGAGGTGCGCCGCCGCTACCTGGGCGTCGTGGACGAGGCGGCCGCCGCCGACGCGGACCGGGCGGCGGGCACCACCGTACGCACCCTGAGCAGGTGGTCCGCGTGACCGCCCCCGCCCCGCTCACCGTCCAGGACGTCACCGTACGCTTCGCCGGGCTCACCGCCCTCGACGGCATCTCGTTCACCGTCGAGCCGGGCAGCGTCCACGCCGTCATCGGCCCCAACGGAGCCGGCAAGTCGACCACCTTCAACGTGCTGTCCGGGGTGTACCGGGCGGCCTCCGGAAGCGTCCGGCTCGGGGAGACCGAGCTGACCGGGCTCGCCCCGCACCGGATCGCCGCGCTCGGGGTGGCCCGGACCTTCCAGAACCTCGCGCTGCCCCCGTACGCCACCGTCGCCGACACCCTGATGCTCGGCCGGCACCGGCTCACCCGGGCGGGTTTCCTGGCCGCGGGGCTGCGGCTGCCGGCCGCCGTCCGGGAAGCCCGCGCGCATCGCGACAGGGTCCGCGAGATCGCCGAATTCATCGGGCTGGAGGCGGTGTTGGACCGGCCGGCGAGCGCACTTCCGTACGGGCAGCAGAAGCTGGTCGAGCTGGGCCGCGCGCTGTGCATGGAGCCTCAGGTGCTGCTGCTCGACGAACCCGTCGCCGGCATGACCGCCGACGAACGGCAGCGTACGGCGGCGGTCGTGGCCGGGGTCCGCGACGGCCTCGGCATCTCGATCGTGCTGGTCGAGCACGACATGGGGGTGGTGATGCGGCTCGCGGACGCCGTGACCGTACTCGACTTCGGACGCAGGATCGCCGGCGGCACCCCTGCCGAGGTCCAGAACGACCCGGCCGTCGTCCAGGCCTATCTGGGAGCACCGCAATGACCACCTTCATCGAACTCCTCCTCGGCGGCCTGTCCATCGGCTCGGTCTACGCCCTGATCGCGCTCGGCTTCGTCGTGATCTTCAAGGCCACCGAGGTCGTCAACTTCGCCCACGCGTCCCTGCTCCTCGCGGGCGGCTACGTCACCGCCGTGCTCCACGACGACATCGGCTTCTGGCCCGCCCTCGCGACCGGCATCGCGGGCGCGGCCGTCGTCGGCGCCGCCGTCGAATTCCTGGTGATGCGCCGTTACCGGGGCAGCGACCACAGCGTCCTCGCCATCGTCACCATCGGTGTCGACATCCTCCTGACCACCGAACTCACCCGGCGCATGGGCACGGAGGTGCTCGCGCTCGGCGACCCCTGGGGGAACCGGGTCCTCACCGTCGGCGGGGTCACGCTCGCCCAGACCCGGGTGGCCGCGTTCGTCGCCGCAGCCCTCCTCATCACCGTCTTCCTGCTCGCCTTCCGCTTCACCTCCTGGGGCGTCTCGATGCGCGCCGCCGCCGAGAACCCTCGGACGGCCGCGCTGATGGGGATCAGGCTCGGCCGGGTCTCGCTCGCGGCCTGGGCGGTGGCCGGGGCGCTGGCCGCCGTCGCCGCGCTGTTCCTCACCGTCTTCCCCACGCCCGGCCTGGAACGGGCGACCTCGCTCGCCGCGCTCAAGGCGTTCCCCGCGGCCATCCTCGGCGGCCTCGACTCCACGACGGGCGCCCTGGCCGGGGGCCTGATCGTCGGCGTCACCGAAGCGCTCGCCACCGGCTACCAGAGCGATCTGTCGTTCCTCGGCCGGGGCATCGGCGACCTGGCCCCCTATCTGGTGATGGTGATCGTGCTGCTCATACGCCCCGCCGGACTCCTCGGCACGAAGGAGCCGGCCCGTGTCTGAGACCGCCACCCCGTTCCCGTACGCCGTCACCGCACGGCTGCGCCGTCCCCGCACCTGGCTGTGGGCGGCCGGCTCGGTGCTGCTGCTCGCCCTCCCCTTCTACCTGGACCGCTTCTGGCTCCAGGCCGGGCTGTTCGCGATGGCCGCCGCGATCGGCGCGATCGGGCTCAACCTGCTGACCGGGGCCACCGGGCAGTTGTCCATGGGCCACGCCTTCTTCCTCGCCGTGGGCGCGTACGGCTACTGCGTGCTGGCGGGGGAGAGCGGTACGGAGAACGGGCACACCCTGTCCGGGCTCGGCCTGCCCAGCTGGCTCGCCGCCGTGCTGGCCGTCCTCCTCGCCGGGGCCGCGGGCGGGCTGTTCAGCCCGATCGCGGGGCGGCTGCGGGGCGCCTACCTCGGCATCGCGACCCTGGCGCTGATCTTCATCGGCCAGCACGTGCTGTTCAACGCCTCGTCCCTCACCGGCGGTTACAACGGCCGCTCGGTGCCGCCGCTGTCGCTCTTCGGCCTCACCTTCGACGACAGCGAGGTGCTGGTCGCCGCAGTGCCGTTCCAGTCCTCCGAGAAGCTCTGGTACGCGGCACTGCTCGCCCTGCTCCTCAGCGGACTGTTCGCGCGCGGGGTGCTGCGCGGGCGGCCGGGCCGGGCGCTGAACGCGATCCGCGACCACCGCATCGCGGCCGGCGTGATGGGCGTCCCGGTGGCCCGCTACCGGGCCGGGGTCTTCGTGCTGTCCTCGATGTACGCGGGGCTCGCCGGGGTGCTCCTGGCCCTGGTCTTCCAGCGGACGGTGCCCGAGTACTTCGGCATGGTCCTGTCCCTCGAATACCTCGCCATGATCGTCATCGGCGGGCTCGGCACCGTGGCGGGGGCGGTCGTCGGCGCCGCCTTCGTCTCGCTGCTGCCCCAGCTCCTCACCCACTACAGCGACTCCCTGCCCCTGGTCGCGGCCCCCGGCACGGGCGGCCTGACTCCGGGCGAGGCATCGCGCTACCTGTACGGCGCCGCGGTGGTCGCGGCGGTCCTGTTCCTGCCCGGCGGCCTGACACGCCCGACGAAGAACTCAGGGGAGAAGAAATGAAACTGCGTGTGCTCGGGGCCGTGTGCGCGGCCCTCGCCCTCACCCTCACCGGGTGCAGCGAGAAGGCCAAGTCCTCCGACGGGGGAGAGGAGGCCAAGGGCGGGGTGAAGACCGGCGAGGGGGTGACCGACTCGACGATCGCGCTCGGCGCGCTCACCGACATGACCGGCGTCTACGCCTCGCTCGGCAAGAGCGTCACCCAGGCCCAGCAGCTCTGGGTGAAGCAGACCAACGCGGCCGGCGGCATCTGCGACCGCAAGATCGAGCTGACCGTGCGCGACCACGGTTACGACCCGCAGAAGGCCGTCGCCGGATACACCGAACTGGAACCGAAGGTGCTGGGCTTCGTCCAGTTCATCGGCTCCCCGTTCGTCGCGGCGGTGGAGCAGCGCATCGACGGCCAGGACAAGGGTCTCGTCCTCCCGCAGGCGTGGTCCGCGAACCTGCTGGGCAGCAAGTACGTTCGCGTCATCGGCGCCACGTACGACGTCGAGACGATCAACGCGATCGACTACCTGCTCGCGGAGAAGCGCATCGCCAAGGGAGACAGGATCGGCCACGTGTACTTCGAGGGCGACTACGGCGAGAACGCGCTCGCCGGCTCCAAGTACGCGGCGAAGCAGGCGGGTCTCACCGTCGTCGAGCAGAAGATCAAGCCCACCGACAACGACATGACCGCCCAGGTCGCCGCCCTGAAGCAGGCGGGCGTCAAGGCCGTCGTCATCAGTGCGGGCCCCCGCCAGGCCGCCTCGCTCGTCGGGGTCGCCGCCGCCACCGGCCTCAAGGTCCCGGTCATCGGCAACAACTCCGCGTACGCACCGCAGTTGCTGAAGACGCAGGCCGGCCCGGCCCTGATGCAGGACTACTACGTCGCCGCGTCCACCCTGCCCATCGGCGACCCGGGCACCGGCCCGGCGAAGCTGGCGAAGGAGTACACCGCCGCCTATCCGAAGGACGGTCTCGACAACGGCGTCATCGCCGGTTACACGGCCGCCGACCTGTACGGCGAGGCCCTGAAGAAGGCGTGCGCGGCGAAGGACCTCACGCGCGAAGGGATCGACAAGGCGCTGTTGACCATCACCGGATTCGGCACCGATTTCGGGGTCTCCCACGACTTCACCGACCCGGCGGCGCCCTCCACCAGGGAGAGCGTGATCATGAAGCCGGACGACAAGGTCCCCGGGGGCCTGAAGGTGGTCAGGCCGGCCGAGGCCGCGGCGGCGGCCAAGAGCTACACCCTCAAGTAGTACCCCGCGCAAGGGAAAAGCCGGACGGGCGGCACGCATCACGCGTGCCGCCCGCCCGTGTGCCCGCAGCCCGGTCAGCTGGTGTATGCCTCCAGTTCCGAGAGCTGGGCGGCCGGCCAGCCGGTGTTGGCGGTGAACGTCAGGCGCAGATAGCGGGCCGACGTGCCCGGCAGGGTGACCGTCGCCTGATTGCCGCTCGACGGGTTGAAGGTGTAACCCGCTGACCCCTTCAGGGAGTTGTACGTGCTGTTGTCCGCACTGCCCGACACGCTCAGGGTCTGGGTGCGGGTCCCCCAGGCGGACGACGGCGGCAGCTTCAGGACGAGCCGTTTGACGGACTTGGCCGCCCCGAGGTCCACGGTGATGGTCTGCGGGAAGGCGTGGTTGGTGCTCTCCCAGTACGTGTTCGCGTTGCCGTCGACCGCCTGGGACGCGCCGTACACGTCGGCGTGGCCGGACTCGGTGACCGGGCGGCCCTGGGCGAGGTTGCCGGTCTCCTCGGGCGGGTCGGTCGGGTCGGTCGGCGGGTCCGTGGGGTCGGTCGGCGGGTCGGTCGGGTCGGTGCCGCCGCCCGGGACGCCGCCGTTCGTCCACACCGGGTCGGGCCAGACGCCGGTGCAGGCCGGCGGGTCGGCGTACCAGCCGGAGTTCCCGGAGCCCCGGGTGATCCGGAAGCCGCTGCCGACGCAGTTGTGGATCGGGTTCGACTGCGCGATGTGCGTCGCCGTGACGTTGTCGAAGGTGGCCGTGCCGGGGGCCTGGATCTGGAGCGCGTAGGTGCCGGCGCCGTCGATCCTGATGTTCTTGAAGTGCAGCCCGTTGGACGCCCCCTCGATGAGGTGGATCGCGGCGTAGGAGCTGTCCAGGACCTCGCTGTCGGTGATGTTGATGTTGCCGTTGATCGGTTCGTTGAGCCCGCTGAACCAGATCGCGCCGACCCCGAAGTTCCAGTTGTAGTCGCTGTTCCCGGTGCGGATCAGGGTGTTGCGGGCAGCCGTGGTGGTGCCCGAGACGGCCGTTCCCTGCCCGGAGTTGACGCCCGGATAGCGGTTGGCGATGTGCAGGCCGCCGCCGTTGGTGATGGTGTCCGCCATGACGTTGTCGGACAGGGTGATGTCCTTGCCGCCGTACGTGACGATGTTGTTGGCGAGGATCGGCAGGATCACCGTGTTGAACGTGAACTTGTTGTTCACGTTCGGGACGTTCTCCGCCCACATGGCGAGCCCGTCGTCACCGGTGTTGCGGACGAAGGTGTTGGTGACCGTGGAGTTGGTGACGCCGTAGTGGAAGTTCACCCCGTCGGCGGTCTGGTCCAGGATGCGGCTGTTCTTGATGGTGAAGTCGTCCATCGGGCCGTCCATCCAGGCACCGCACTTGGTGTGCTGCATCCAGACGTTGTCGACGGTCGAGTGGGACATCGCCCCGCCGATGGCGTTCACCTGGTCGTTGTCGACGCGCTCGCGGATGTCGCCGATGATGGCGAAGTCCTTGAGGGTGACGTTGCTGCTGCCGCCGTCCCCGGCGTACTTGCCGTAGACACCGACGGCCTTGCTCCGGTTGGACGGGTCGCGCCCGGTCAGCACGGAGTACCAGGGACCGGCGCCCCGCAGGGTCACCTTGTCCACGATGATGTGGTCGCGGACCTGGAACGTGCCCTGCGGGATGTACACCTCCTTGCCCTGCGCCCGGCCCGCGTCCACCGCCGCCTGGATCTTGGCGGTGGAGTCCGCGGCCCCGGTCGGGTCGGCCCCGAAGTCGGAGACGACGTCCAGCGCGCCGGAGGGCTTGGCGACGGGCGCGCCCACCTGCTCGAAGTCCGCCAGGTCGATGGTGAACGACGGTGAGGCGGCGGTGGACGACACCTGGAGCCGGACCTTCGTACCGGCCGGCAGCGTCGATCCGAACATGGTCCGGGTCTCGTCGTAGAAGTGGTGCGGGTTGGTGTCGACCGGGTTGTTGTTGAACGGATACCCCCCGTAGTACCAGCCGTACGTGGAGGTCACCGGCACCGCCTTGGCCGAGGCCCCGTTCACGCGTACGTCGATGGAGGCGTTCCGGCCCGTCCCGGCGGCGTTGTCCGGCAGCGAGTACCGGAAGGACATCGCGTTGGCGGGGGCGGTGAGCGTGAACTCCACGTACTCACCGACCGCGTCCAGGGTCACCGCCTGCCGGCCCGACGCCTCGGAGGGCAGCGTGCCGTAGCGGCGGTTCGGGCCGATCAGGGTGCCGTTGGTGGCCCCGTACTCGGCCTCCTGTTCCTTGAACGGGACGGTCGCGCCGCGGCCTGGAACGGCGAGCGGCGAGGGGGCGGGGACACCGGCTGCCTGGGCTGCCGGTGCGCCGGTCAGCACCACGGCGGCGGCGGTGCCGAACGCGGCGAGTGCCAGCGAGAGGGAAGCGGACATGGACCGCTTGAGCAGCGGTCGTCGGGGTGGGGAAGTCACGTCGAAGTCGTCCTTGCGGCTCGTGGGGGCTCTTCGGACGTCCCACAGGCTAGGAGCACCGTCGCAAGGAAGTCCACGGTGCTGCGCAAGAATTCGTCGTATGAGCTCAAATAATCGACGTTCACATGGGAAGAATGTGCGCTGTGCGGGGGGTTGAGGGGGAAGCGCCGGAGCACGCACGAGGGCCCGGATGCCTTGCCGGCATCCGGGCCCTCGTGTCGTTCGTACAGTCCGCTACGGCAGCTGCGCCGCACGCGCCTCGCGTCGGTTGCCGCGGAAGGTGTTCACCCGGCGGGCGGTCGCGAAGAGCGGGATGACCGCGCCCAGGACCACCTGGAGCGCGCAGCCGGTCTGGAGGAGCAGCTGACCGCCGGGGGCGTCCAGCGCCCAGGCCGCCAGCAGCCCCATCGCCGCCACGATCCAGCCGAGCATCGCCACCGCGAGGACGCCCCGCGGCTTCGGGTACTCGACCCGGCTGACCATCAGCCACGCCACCCCGATGATGGCGAGCAGCGTCGGGACGAAGGGCAGCTCCAGGAGCACGATCGAGATGACCGTGAGCGCTCCGAACGGGCTCGGCATGCCCTGGAACATGCCGTCCTTCATCGTCACGCACGAGAACCGCGCGAGTCTGAGCACCACCGCGAGCAGCACCACGATCGCCGCGAGCGCCGAGACCCGCTGGTGTGCGTCGTCCGCGACCATGCCGTACACGAGGACGAAGTACGCCGGGGCGAGCCCGAAGCTGATGAGGTCCGAGAGGTTGTCCAGCTCGGCGCCCATCGGCGAGGAACGCAGCTTGCGGGCCACGAGCCCGTCGAACAGGTCGAAGATCGCTGCCATGAGCATGAGGATCACGGCGGTGGCGGCGGAGTGGCGCGCCATGCCGCTCTCGTCGCTGCCCGTGAGGTGCGGGATCAGGATGCCCGTGGTGGTGAAGTAGACCGCCATGAACCCGCACGTGGCGTTACCGAGAGTGAGGGTGTCCGCTATCGAGAGCCGCAGCGAGAGCGGCATGTCGTCGACGTCGTCCTCCGTCTCGGCCTCCGGGACCCAGCCGGCCTGGGTGTCGGGATCAATCACGGTCAATGCGAGTCACCCCCGCGGTGGTGGCCTGGCCGACCTCGACCGCGACGTCCACACCTTCCGGAAGGTAGATGTCGACGCGGGAGCCGAAGCGGATCAGCCCGATGCGCTCACCCTGCTCCACCTTCGTGCCCTGCGGGATGTAGGGGACGATGCGGCGGGCGACCGCGCCGGCGATCTGCACCATTTCGATGTCACCCAGCTCGGTGTCGAAGTGCCAGACAACGCGCTCGTTGTTCTCGCTCTCCTTGTTGAACGCCGGGACGAAGCCACCGGGCACGTGCTCCACCGACGTCACCGTGCCGGCCAGCGGCGCGCGGTTGACGTGGACATTCAGCGGGCTCATGAAGATCGCGACGCGGGTGCGCCCGTCCTTCCACGGCATGATGCTCTGCACCACGCCGTCGGCCGGTGAGATGACGCGCCCCCGGGTGATCTCGCGCTCCGGGTCCCGGAAGAACCAGAGCATGCCCGCCGCGAGCGCGGTGGTGGGCACGGCCACGGCCGCCCAGCGCCCGGACCGGCGGGCGCGGGTCAGGCTGAGGGCGGCGGTGGCGACGGTCGGCAGGAGCCACGGCGAAGCTCCGCGTGCGATGCGGACCCGGCCGCGTGAGGCAGAGGTATGGCTGTCGGGCATGGATGACCTTCGTAGCGGATTGAGCCGCGCTGGCAACGGGGGACGGCGGCTTTTCCGGCGATGTTATCGGTTGCTGGCCGCAACTGGGCAAGCCAGCAGCCGAGTCGGACGTCTGGAAGGCACCGGTTGAGGATGACAGGGTGTGATCTTCTTCGCGGCCAAATCACCGCGAAAGGGGCGATCAACCCTGGAAACGGTACTCCTCGAGGAGCCGGCGCCCGATGATCATTTTCTGGATCTCGGCGGTACCTTCACCGATCAGCAGCATCGGGGCCTCGCGGTAGAGGCGCTCGATCTCGTACTCCTTGGAGAAGCCGTAGCCGCCGTGGATACGGAAGGCGTCCTCGACGACTTCCTTGCAGTACTCGGAGGCGAGGTACTTCGCCATCCCTGCCTCCAGGTCGTTTCGCTCCCCGGAGTCCTTTTTGCGTGCCGCATTTACCATCATCGCATGGGCGGCCTCGACCTTGGTGGCCATTTCGGCCAGCTTGAACTGGATCGCCTGGTGCTGCGCGATGGGCTTTCCGAAGGTCTGGCGCTGCTGTGCGTAGGAAACGCCCAGTTCGAAAGCACGCTGCGCGACGCCGCAGCCACGGGCGGCCACATTGACCCGGCCGACCTCGACTCCGTCCATCATTTGGTAAAACCCTCGGCCGGTGGCACCCCCCAGCACACGATTGGCCGGAATTCGCAGTCCGTCCATGATGAGCTCGGTGGTATCGACCCCCTTGTAGCCCATCTTGTCGATCTTTCCGGGGATCGTGAGCCCGGGCCGGACCTCGCCGAAGCCCGGCTCCTTCTCCACCAGGAACGTCGTCATCGACTTGTGCGGTGCGGTGCCCTCGGGGTGGCCTTCGTCACTCCGGCACAGGACGGCGACGAGCGACGACGTACCGCCGTTCGTCAGCCACATCTTCTGGCCGTTCAGGACGTACTCCTCGCCGTCCCTGACGCCCTTGGAGCTGATCGCCGAGACGTCCGAGCCGAGCGCCGGCTCCGACATCGAGAACGCGCCCCGCACCTCGCCCAGTGCCATGCGCGGCAGGAAGGTGTCCTTCTGCTCCTGTGTGCCGTGCTGCTTGAGCATGTACGCCACGATGAAGTGCGTGTTGATGATGCCCGACACGCTCATCCAGCCCCGGGCGATCTCCTCCACGCACAGCGCGTACGTGAGCAGTGACTCGCCCAGACCGCCGTACTCCTCGGGGATCATCAGCCCGAACAGGCCGAGCTCCTTCAGCCCCTCCACGATCTCGGCGGGGTACTCGTCGCGGTGCTCCAGCCGCGTCGCGACCGGAATGATCTCCTTGTCGACAAAGTCCCTGACCGTCGAAAGGATCTCCTGCTGGACCTCGGTGAGCCCGGCCGTCTGGGCGAGTCGCGTCATGACTGCTTCTCCACGTTCTTCTGCGAAGGCTGGCTGAGCTCCGGGCGGCCGGGCTGCTCCCCGCCCCGCTCCTTGATGTACGTCGCGGTGGGGACCATGACCTTGCGGCGGAACACGCAGACGAGCGTGCCGTCCTGCTTGTAGCCCTTGGTCTCCACGTAGACGATTCCGCGGTCGCTCTTGGAGCGCGACGGCGTCTTGTCCAGGACCGTCGTCTCGCCGTAGAGCGTGTCGCCGTGGAAGGTCGGCGCCACGTGCTTCAGCGACTCGATCTCCAGGTTGGCGATGGCCTTTCCGGAGACGTCCGGCACCGACATGCCGAGGAGGAGCGAGTAGATGTAGTTGCCGACGACGACGTTCTTGCCGAAATCGGTCGTGCTCTCCGCATAGTTGCTGTCCATGTGCAGCGGGTGATGATTCATGGTCAGCAGGCAGAAGAGGTGGTCGTCGTATTCGGTGACGGTCTTTCCGGGCCAGTGCTTGTAGACCGCACCGACCTCGAATTCCTCGTAAGTGCGCCCGAACTGCATCTCAGGCCTCCGGGGCTTCGAACTTGGAGGTGCGCTGCATGCCGGCCGCCCGGCCCTTGCCCGCGACGACCAGGGCCATCTTGCGGCTGGCCTCGTCGATCATCTCGTCGCCGAGCATCGCCGAGCCCTTCTTGCCGCCCTCCTCGGAGGTGCACCAGTCGTAGGCGTCCAGGATCAGCTCGGCGTGGTCGTAGTCCTCCTGCGAGGGCGAGAACACCTCGTTCGCGGCGTCGACCTGCCCGGGGTGCAGCACCCACTTGCCGTCGAAGCCGAGCGCCGCCGCCCGGCCGGCCACCTCGCGGTAGGCCTCCACGTCGCGGATCTGGAGGAAGGGGCCGTCGATCGCCTGGAGGTCGTGCGTCCGGGCCGCCATCAGGATGCGCATCAGGATGTAGTGGTACGCGTCCGCCGGGTAGCCGGGCGGCTGCTGGCCGACGACCAGGGTCTTCATGTTGATCGACGCCATGAAGTCGGCCGGGCCGAAGATCAGCGTCTCCAGGCGGGGCGAGGCGGCACCGATCTCGTCGATGTTGACGAGGCCCTTGGCGTTCTCGATCTGCGCCTCGATGCCGATCCGGCCGACCTCGAAGCCCATGGTCTTCTCGATCTGGGTCAGCAGCAGGTCCAGCGCGACGACCTGCTGGGCGTCCTGGACCTTCGGCAGCATGATGCAGTCCAGGTTCGGCCCGGCGCCCTCGACCACCGTGATGACGTCGCGGTACGTCCAGTGCGTCGTCCAGTCGTTGACCCGGACCACCCGGGTCTTGCCCGTCCAGTCGCCGTTGTTCAGGGCGTCCACGATGTGGTGGCGGGCGCCCTCCTTGGCGAGCGGCGCGCAGGCGTCCTCCAGGTCCAGGAACACCTGGTCGGCGGGGAGGCCCTGGGCCTTCTCCAGGAACCGGGGGTTGCTTCCCGGTACCGCGAGACAGGAGCGGCGCGGGCGCAGTCGGTTGACGGCAGTCATGCGGGGACCTCCAGAGGGTCGAGCTTGTTCGCTTTCCGGATCTCGTCGACGATACGGCCGATGATCTCCGTGATGCCGAAGTCCTTCGGGGTGAACACGGCGGCGACACCGGCCCTGATCAGGGCTTCGGCGTCGGCCGGGGGAATGATGCCGCCGGCGATGACCGGGATGTCACCGGCCCCGGTGCGGCGCAGCCGGGTCAGCACGTCCGGCACCAGCTCGGCGTGCGAGCCGGACAGGATGGACAGGCCGACGCAGTGCACGTCCTCGGCGACGGCCGCCGAGACGATCTGTTCGGGCGTCAGGCGGATGCCCTGGTAGACCACCTCGAAGCCGGCGTCCCTGGCCCGCACCGCGATCTGCTCGGCGCCGTTGGAGTGACCGTCCAGGCCGGGCTTGCCGACCAGCAGCCGCAGCCGCCCGGCGCCCAGGTCCTCGGCGGTCCGCGCGGTCTTCTCGCGTACGACGGCGAGCGGCGAGCCCTCCTCGGCGGTGACCGCGACCGGGGCGGACGACACCCCGGTCGGCGCCCGGAACTCGCCGAACACGTCGCGCAGCGCCCAGGACCACTCGCCGGTGGTCACCCCGGCACGGGCGCATTCGACGGTCGCCTCCATCAGGTTCCCGGTACCGGCGGCGGCCTTCTTCAGCGCGGCCAGCGCCTCGGTGGCCCGGGGCTCGTCGCGGTTGTCGCGCCACGCGTGGAGCGCGGCGACGACCTTGGCCTCGTTCGCCGGGTCGACCGTCATGATCGCCCCGTCGAGGTCGGCGGTGAGCGGGTTGGGCTCGGTCGTCTCGTAGACGTTGACGCCGACGATCTTCTCGTCACCGGCCTCGATCCGGGCCCGCCGCTCGGCGTGCGAGGAGACCAGCTCGGACTTGAGGTATCCGGACTCGACGGCGGCCATGGCGCCGCCCATCTGCTCGATCCGGTCCATCTCGGCCAGTGAGTCGGCGACCAGCTCGTCCACCTTGGCCTCGATGACGTGCGAACCGGCGAAGATGTCCTCGTACTCCAGCAGGTCGCTCTCGTGCGCCAGGACCTGCTGGATGCGCAGCGACCACTGCTGGTCCCAGGGCCGGGGGAGCCCCAGCGCCTCGTTCCAGGCGGGCAGCTGGACCGCGCGGGCCCGGGCGTCCTTGGAGAGGGTCACGGCCAGCATTTCGAGCACGATGCGCTGGACGTTGTTCTCCGGCTGGGCCTCGGTCAGGCCGAGCGAGTTGACCTGGACGCCGTAGCGGAAGCGGCGCTGCTTGGCGTCGGTGATGCCGTAGCGCTCACGCGTGACCCGGTCCCAGATGCGGCCGAAGGCGCGCATCTTGCACATCTCCTCGATGAAGCGGACGCCCGCGTTCACGAAGAACGAGATCCGCGCGACGACGGCCCCGAACTTCTCCTCGGGCACCTGCCCGGAGGCGCGTACGGCGTCGAGGACGGCGATGGCCGTCGACATCGCGTACGCGATCTCCTGGACCGGGGTGGCCCCGGCCTCTTGGAGGTGGTAGCTGCAGATGTTGATCGGGTTCCACTTGGGGATGCGGTTGACCGTGTACGTGATCATGTCGGTGGTCAGCCGCAGCGAGGGCCCGGGCGGGAAGACGTGCGTCCCGCGCGACAGGTACTCCTTGACGATGTCGTTCTGCGTGGTGCCCTGGAGCTTGCCGGGGTCGGCGCCCTGCTCCTCCGCGACGACCTGGTAGAGCGCCAGCAGCCACATGGCGGTGGCGTTGATCGTCATGGAGGTGTTCATCTGCTCCAGGGGGATGTCCTGGAACAGCCGGCGCATGTCACCGAGGTGCGACACGGGCACACCGACCCGGCCGACCTCGCCGCGCGCCAGGACGTGGTCGGGGTCGTACCCGGTCTGGGTCGGCAGGTCGAAGGCGACCGACAGACCCGTCTGGCCCTTGGCGAGGTTCCGCCGGTAGAGCTCGTTGGACGCCTCGGCCGTGGAGTGGCCCGCGTACGTCCGCATGAGCCAGGGGCGGTCCTTCTGGCGTTCGGTCATCTCTGGACCTCAGACGTTCCGGAAGCGGTTGATGGCGTCCAGGTGCTTCTCGCGCATCTCCTGGTCGCGCACGCCCATGCCCTCGCGGGGGGCCAGCGCCAGGACGCCGACCTTGCCCTGGTGGGCGTTGCGGTGCACGTCGTGGGCGGCCTGGCCGGTCTCGTCGAGGGAGTAGACCTTGGAGAGCGTGGGGTGGATCTTGCCCTTGGCGATGAGGCGGTTGGCCTCCCAGGCTTCGCGGTAGTTGGCGAAGTGGGAGCCGATGATGCGCTTGAGCGACATCCACAGGTAGCGGTTGTCGTACTCGTGGTTGTAGCCGGAGGTCGAGGCGCAGGTGACGATGGTGCCGCCCTTGCGGGTCACGTAGACGCTCGCGCCGAACGTCTCGCGGCCGGGGTGCTCGAAGACGATGTCCACGTCCTCGCCGCCGGTCAGTTCACGGATGCGCTTGCCGAAGCGCTTCCACTCGCGCGGGTCCTGGTTCTGCTCGTCCTTCCAGAACCTGTAGCCCTCGGCGTTGCGGTCGATGATCGCCTCGGCGCCCATCTTCCGGCAGATCTCCGCCTTCTGCTCGCTGGAGACGACGCAGATCGGGTTGGCGCCGCCGGCCAGTGCGAACTGTGTCGCGTACGAGCCGAGTCCGCCGCTGGCGCCCCAGATCAGCACGTTGTCGCCCTGCTTCATGCCGGCGCCGTTGCGCGAGACGAGCTGGCGGTACGCGGTGGAGTTGACCAGGCCCGGTGCGGCGGCCTCCTCCCAGCTGAGGTGGCCGGGCTTCGGCATCAGCTGGTTGGACTTGACGAGGGCGATCTCGGCGAGACCGCCGAAGTTGGTCTCGAAGCCCCAGATCCGCTGCTCCGGGTCGAGCATCGTGTCGTTGTGCCCGTCGGACGACTCCAGCTCCACGGAGAGGCAGTGCGCGACGACCTCGTCGCCCGGCTTCCAGGCGTTGACGCCCGGGCCGGTCCGCAGGACGACGCCCGCCAGGTCGGAACCGATCACGTGGTACGGCAGGTCGTGGCGCTTGGTGAGCTCACTGACCCGGCCGTACCGCTCCAGGAAGCCGAAGGTGGAGACCGGTTCGAAGATCGAGGTCCAGACGGAGTTGTAGTTCACCGAGCTGGCCATGACCGCCACCAGGGCCTCGCCCGGACCGAGTTCCGGCACCGGCACGTCCTCCACGTGGAGTGACTTGCGCGGGTCCTTGTCGCGGCTGTCGACCCCGGCGAACATCTCGGCCTCGTCCTTGTGGACGGTGACCGCGCGGTACGACTCGGGGACGGGCAGCGCCGCGAAGTCGGCGGCGGTGGGCGCGGCGGAGCCGCCCTTCGCTTCGGTCTGCGACTGGATCGCGTCCAGGATTTCCTTCACGGGTGCCTCCGGCGGATGGGGTCTCCCCGGCTCGAGCGAAGACGAGAGCTCGGGGAAGCGTTGAGGGAACGCTGAGGGTCCCTGGGAACAGGGGATACGGGTCTGGAGGTGTGCCGTCGGTTCGGCGGGGGTGGTACTCGGCTGCTTGCTCTGTGGAGCAGAAGGGTTGCCTGGTGACGCAGGCGCCCGGGCGCGCAAGCGCGGTGGCTTGCGGGGACAGCCGGCGTACGTGAGTTGCCAGCACGCCGGCCGCCCGGATGCCTTCAACGTATGGCACTGCGTGACAGCTGACAAGGCACTCGGTGCCAGTAATTTCCCTCAATTGTCAGCCGGTCGCCACGCATGAGCAACACGGGCTGCGGTATGTACGGAGACGTTCCGATATGACCGGTCAGGGGCGTGTGGGGCGGTATACGTACGGAGTCGTGGTGGTCAGTGCCGTGAAGCCCAGCCGCTCCAGGATCGGGCGGCTGTCCTCGGTGGCGTCGACCTGGAGGTGGTCGTAGCCCCGCTTCGCCGCCACGCCCGCCCGGAAGGCCACCAGCGCCCGGTAGACGCCCCGCCCGCGCCACGCGGGGTCCGTGCCGCCGCCCCACAGCCCCGCGAACCCCGTGCCCGGGTACAACTCCATCCGGGCGGAGCTGACCGGCTCGTCGCCCGCCATGGCCACCAGCGCCACGAAATGCTCCGGGTCCTCCCGCAGCCGGTCCAGGACCAGCCGGCGCAGCCAGGACCCGTCCCTGCCGAAGGCCCGTTCATTGGCGCGCGCCATCAGCTCCGCGCCCGCCTCGTCCCGGACCTCTTCCAGCCGGACGCCCTCCGGCAGCCGTACCTCCGTCACCAGCCCGGCCACCCGCGCCACGAGCAGGGTCTCCGGCTCCTCGGCCTCGAAACCGGCCGCCTGCAGCCGTGCCCCCAGGTCGGCGGGCCGGTCGTGCCCGTAGAGCTTCCACTCGAACTTCTCGCAGCCCGCCCGCTCGCAGTACGCCACCTGCTCCGCGACCGCCGCGTCCGCCCGGGCGGCGTCCAGGTCCGGCGCGGACCACACCACCCCGTTCCAGGCGTGCGCGGCGCCCACCTGCCGTACGACGTCACCGGTGCGTTCGACGCGGACGTCAGGGCTCTCGGGGCGGGCCCGTTCGCGCATCACCCGGTCGAAACGGGCGAGGAGGCGGGCCGGGTCGGATGCCACATGATCGTTCATGCGCCACACCCCAGCATCGGGGACCCGCTCCGGCAACAGGGTTTCCCCGGGCGGCTCAGCGCTCCTTGAGGGCCTGCTGGATCGTCCGCATGACCTCGTCCAGCGGCGCGTCCGTACGCGCCACCGCGACCAGCACCTCGCCCTGGGTCTCCACGGACGCGGCCGGCGGCTTCGCGGGTTCGGCGCCCGCCGTGCGGCCCGCGCCGATGCCCGTTCCGAAGGTGTCGCGCACGATGGCGAACGCCTGGTCGAGCTGCGCCTCCACATCGCCCTGCCCGTCCGCCCGCAGCCAGCGGCGCAGCACATGGTTGTGCGCGGTGACGACGGCGGAAGCGGCGACCTCGGCCAGCAACGGGTCGTCGTTGCCGGGGTGGTGGTCGCGCTCGTCGAAGTGGCCCAGCAGATAACGCGTGAACAGCCGCTCGTAGCGGGCCACCGAGGCGATCTCCGCCTGGCGCAGGGTCGGCACCTCGCGGGTCAGCTTGTAACGGGCCACGGAGACCGCGGGCTTGGCCGCGTACATCCGCATGACTTCCTTGATGCCCCGGCACACCGTGTCGAGCGGGTGCTCGTGCGCCGGGGCCGCGTTGAGGACGGCCTCGGCCCGCACGAGGGTGTCGTCGTGGTCCGGGAAGATCGCCTCTTCCTTGGAGCGGAAGTGACGGAAGAAGGTCCGCCGGGCCACGCCCGCCGCGCCCGCGATCTCATCGACCGTGGTCGCTTCGTACCCCTTCGTCGCGAAGAGTTCCATCGCCGCGGCGGCCAGCTCGCGGCGCATTTTGAGCCGCTGGGCGGCGGCACGGGTGCCTGCGGCACTCTCCGGGACGTCGGGCGCGGCGGACACACGGGTGGACCTGGCGGGCTGGGACATGGTGTGAACGTACTGCATGGGGGCGGGAGAGCGCTCCTGCGGGGGCGGGCCGCCCGGAGGCCCGAGCAGCCCGCCCCAG
The DNA here is from genome assembly GCF_052542855.1 of Streptomyces sp. SAS_281. Lineage (NCBI taxonomy): Bacteria > Bacillati > Actinomycetota > Actinomycetes > Kitasatosporales > Streptomycetaceae > Streptomyces > Streptomyces sp. SAS_281. The sequence continues at coordinate 50,474 of NZ_JBMNDO010000017.1, read as the reverse complement.
CCGGCGCCCCCGTCAGCGCCGGGCATATTCGCGGAAACCGCGTCCCGTCTTGCGGCCGAGGCAGCCCGCGGCCACCAGGTGCTCCAGGAGCGGGGCGGGCGCCAGGCCCGGATCGCGGAACTCGTTGTGCAGCACCCTCTCGATGGCCAGCGAGACGTCGAGCCCGACCACGTCCAGCAGCTCGAACGGGCCCATCGGGTAGCCGCCGCCCAGCCTCATCGCGGCGTCGATGTCGTCGAGGGACGCGTAGTGCTCCTCGACCATCTTGACGGCGTTGTTGAGGTACGGGAACAGCAGCGCGTTCACGATGAAGCCGGCCCGGTCCCCGCAGTCCACCGGGTGCTTGCGGACCGCGTGGCACACCTCGTGGACCGTGGCGTGCACCTCGTCGGCGGTGAGCACCGTACGCACGACCTCGACCAGTTTCATCGCGGGCGCCGGGTTGAAGAAGTGCATCCCGACGACGTCCTCGGGCCGCCCGGTGGCCCGGGCGATCGCCACGACCGGCAGCGAGGACGTCGTCGTGGCCAGCACCGCGCCCGGCCGGCACACCTTGTCCAGCGTGGCGAACAGCTCCTGCTTGACCAGCAGGTCCTCGGCGACCGCCTCCACGGCCAGGTCCACCTCCGCGAAGGCGTCCAGCGAGGCCGCCGCGGCGATCCTGCCCAGCGTCTCGTCGCGGGCCTGCCCGCTCAGCCGCCCCTTGGCGACCGACCGGTCCAGCGACTTGGCGATCCGGGCCTTGGCGAGGTCCGCCTTCTCCTGGCCGCGCGCGGCGAGCACCACGTCGAACCCCGCCTTGGCGAAGACCTCCGCGATCCCCGAGGCCATCGTCCCCGAGCCCGCGACGCCCACCGACCGCACGGTGCGCCCGGCCGCCTCCTCACCGCGCGGGGCCGGCGTCAGCGCGTCCGGCACCACCGTCTGGCTTCCCGGCTCGGCGTAGGTGTAGAAGCCGCGCCCCGCCTTGCGGCCGGTCAGACCGGCGGCGGTGAGCTGGCCGAGGACGGGCGCGGGGGCGTGCAGGCGGTCGTGCGAGGCGGAGTACATCGCCTCCAGGACCGTGCGGGCCGTGTCGATGCCGATCAGGTCCAGCAGCGCCAGCGGACCCATGGGCAGGCCGCAGCCCAGCTTCATCGCCGCGTCGATGTCCTCGCGGGTGGCGTAGTTCGCCTCGTACATCGCGGCGGCCTGGTTGAGGTAGCCGAACAGCAGGCCGTCCGCGACGAAGCCGGGCCGGTCGCCGACGGCCACCGGTTCCTTGCCCAGCAGGCGGGCCAGCGCGGTGACCGCCTCCACGGCGGGCGGGGCCGTCAGCACCGAGGAGACCACCTCGACCAGCTTCATCGCGGGCGCCGGATTGAAGAAGTGCAGGCCGAGCACCCGCTCCGGGCGCTGCGACTCGGCCGCGAGACGGGTCACCGACAGGGCGTTGGTGCCGGTCGCGAGGATCGTGGCGGGGGAGACGATCGCGTCGAGCTCCCGGAAGACCTGCTGCTTGATCGCGTACGACTCCGGCACGACCTCGATGACCAGCTCCGCGTCGGCGGCCGCCTGGAGGTCGGAGAACGTACGGAAGCGGGCGAGGGCGTCGCGCCGTTCCTCCTCGGTGATCCGCCCGCGCTCCACGGCGCGGGCGGTGGACGCCTCCAGCGAGGCGACGGCCCGGCGGGCGGCGGCCTCGTCGGTGTCGATGCCGATGACCTCGCGGCCGGAGCGGGCCAGGACCTCGGCGATTCCGGTGCCCATCGTGCCGAGGCCGACGACGGCGATGGTGGAGAGAGGGGTGTCCATCACGGGACTCCAGGGGTGAGTGACGACTGGGAGAACGCACGGCGCGCACGGCGCACGGCGCGCGGGAGGTGCCTGTCGTGGTGGTCGACCACCGGGCGTGATCCACGCACGGGACCGGAAAGGAACGACGGACCCTGTCCCGGGGCCGCGTCTCGTACAGCTGCCGAACCGACGACACTCCGGATGGCTGCGTCACCAGGCCATCGGAGCGACGGGAGCATGTCCCGCTCAACTGAGCTTAACCAGCGAGTAACGAGCGCGCCAGCCCTGGCCAGTTGTGGCCCGCACCACATTTCCGGGGTCCGTCGATACGCACCGTGTCCGCTATTACCCTTTCGGTCATGGACGACGAGGAGTTCCGGTCACTTGCGCACCGGCTGGCCGGCGAGGCGGGGGAGTCGCCGGCCTACCGCGCTCTGCTCGCCACCGGGGACGACGAAGAACTCGCCCGGGTGCTGGTCGAGCGCGAACGCCCGCTCTGGGCGCGCGAGATCGCCGCGTTCCGGCTGGGCTGCGCCGGCGACCCCCGCGCCTTCGAGCCCTTGGTGCTCCTGCTCAACCACCGCGACCCCGAGCGCTGCGTCAGCGCCGCCCACGCGCTGGCCCGCCTCGCCGACCCCCGTACCCCGCGCGCCGCCGCCGCCCTCGCCACCAACTCCCTGCGCACCGCCTACGCCCTCCACCCGGTCCGCCTGCTCACCGCCCTGAACGCCCCGGAGTCCGTACCCGCCCTGATCGAGACCCTGTCCGGCCTGCTGACCCCGGACGAACCGCACTGGCGCGTCGCCCTGGCATGTGTGGAGGGTCTGGGGTCCCTGGGGGACGCCCGCGCCCGCCCGGTCCTGGAGGCCGCGCTGCCCCGGCCCCGGCTGGCGGCGGCGGCCCAAGAGGCGCTCAGCCGGCTGGGGTGAGCGTGGGGTCCGGCTGCCCGGACCCGGGGCCGGACCGGCGGTCCGCGCCCTGCGCCAGCCGGCGGGCGAGGGCACGCGTCGCCGCGAGCAGCGAGTCGGGGGGCTGGGCGAGATCCAGTGCGTGCTGATGCAGGGTGACGGTGCCACGGCGTACACGGTGTTCGGCGTGCGGGGCGCTGCCCTCGGCGTACACGAGATGGCCTTCGGGCAGCCCGAGCGCCGTGCAGTACGCGAGCATCTGGTAGAGGTCGGCCCCGGGGTACCCCTCGGGCTTCTCCGCCTTGTATTTGGCGTCCGCGACCGCGAGCGGCGCGCCCCCGTCGCCGTACCAGACGAAGTCCGGGCGCATCCGGACCGTGGCGGCCTCGTCCAGGTAGACGCCTCCCGCCTGGAGCGAACCACGTCCGCCGTACGGGAGAAGCGCCTCGCGCAGGGCGACGCACACGAAGTCCTCGAAGACCTTGTTCATGTCGAAGAGGAATCCGTCGATGTGCAGGCTTCCCGGACCGTGCTCGGCCGAGGAGCCGGTCAGGACGGCCCGGGCCAGGTGGAGGGCATGGTGATAACGGCGGTTGAGGCGGGTCGGCCGCCACTCCGGCAAGGTGTGTCCCCGGGGCAGTGGTGCGACCTCGGCCAGTCGGACGCGTTGGCGGGTCAGCCGGGTACGGACGGGGCGGGGGACACCCGGCAGCCGCAGGAAGCGGTCCACCGCGGAACGCAGCAGCCGGTTCTCGGGGATGTCCGTCGTGAAGTCGTCGTAGGTGACCTCGACGGGCAGAGCGGCGCCGAAACGGCGCTTCATCTGGTCCGCCCCCCTGAGCCTGCCACGCAGCACGAGGGTGGTTGCGTCAGTGCTGCGGTATCCCTGGAGCAAGCCCTTGCCGAGGGCCCGTTCCACCTGCCTTTCGAAGGCGTGCGCGAGGGCGGGGAGGAGTTCGCGGTGTTCGGCCACCTCGACCTGGCCGTCCCGCCATCCGCGGGGGTCGAGACTGTAGCCGAGAAGGAAGAACAGCCGGTCGATCGGCACCTTGGGAGTGATGCGGAGCGTGACGGGCCCCTGTCCCGGGACCTTCACGGCCACGGCTCCCACTCTGCTCCCCGCCCGGAGGACCCAGTGCCCGGGAAGGCAGGCATCGGGCGCCGCTTCGACGATCCGGGAGGCGGCGAGGGCGCGGCCGACCTCGTCAGGGAGCCTCCGGCTGACCGGCCTCGCGTGTTCGACCAGGCTGATGACGACTTCGTTCACGTGCCGGGCTCGTCGTCCGAGGCGTGCAGCGTGCGTCGCAGGGCGGCGATTCCGTAGCGCTTGTCGATGTCCACGCCTTCCCCGTAGTGATGCTCTTCCAGCAGGGGAAGGATCCTGGTCCGCCACGTCCGTTCCAGCCCACCCTCCCGGTAGACGCCCGGCTTCATCAAGTAGGAGGGGCCGATGCGGAAGTCGGCTTCCTCGATACGGGAGTTGAGGGCGTCCAGGAGCCGCGCGGGCTCGTCGTCCCGTCCCTCGGCCGCGAGCCACCTCCGTAGCAGCCCACGTGTCGGCTCCGCGCGGGGTGAAAGCTCGACGAAGGCGAACCGGCGCCGCATGGCCGCGTCCACGAGTGCGATCGAACGGTCGGCGGTGTTCATGGTGCCGATCACGAAGACATTCGGCGGCAGGGCGAAGTCGTCGCCCGAGTAGGTGAGCCGAACGGACTTGTTGCGGTATTCCAGAAGGAAGTAGAGCTCGCCGAACACCTTGGCGAGGTTGGCCCGGTTGATCTCGTCGATGATCAGGAAGTGCGGGATGTGACGGTTGCCTTCGCGGGACGCCAGGTCGGCCAGCTCACGAAGCGGCCCGGCAGTCAGCCGGAAGGCGACCTCGCGGCTCTCGGGGTCCTCCTGGGGCCGAAAGCCCTCGAAGAAGTCCTCGTAGGAATAGGACGGATGGAACTGGACGAGTTTGACCTGCTCGGGCCCGCCGCCCAGGAACTCCGCCATCCGCAGTGCGAGGTAGGTCTTGCCGGTGCCGGGTGGTCCGTACAGCACGAGCTGTCGCTCGTCCCACAGAAGGTTCCGGACCTCCTCCAGCCACGACACGTCGTGGACGAGCAGGTCGCGTGCGAGGTCCGTGGTGGGTACGGGGAGTGCCAGCTCCCGCCTGGCGGTGATCGCCGGGATCTCCACGCTGGGATCGCGGTCCGCGGCTTCGGCTTCCTCGACGAGTTCCTCGTCGCTGATGCCCAGCCCGGCGAGCAGGTCCTTCACCGGGGTGAGATCGACGACGTCGTGCTGTGCGGACAGCTTCTGCTGAAGTTCTTCGGGGAGGGCGCCGTACGCGTGGCCGCCGTCCCGCCACTCCACCGGACGCCGCAGATTGGAGCGGCCGCCCTCCGAGGTGATCTGCTCGAACGATCCGGTGACCTCGCCGATGTACAGGCGCCCTCCGGAGATGGTGCAGACCGTGTCGCCCGGCCTCATCCGGGAGAGGAACGCGTGCAGCTCTTCGACGAGAGCCAGCCTCTGGTGGTAGGTCGCGGTCGAGTCGTAGTCCTCCTCGACCATCGATCGGAGCGCGTCCTTGGCCGCACCCTGTTCAACGCCCTGACGCAGTTGCCGAGCCGGAAGGCTGATGATGCCTTCCGGCATCCACAGACGCTGGACGAGGTCGAGTCCCGACACGTTGGACCCACGGACCAGCCACGAGCGGCTGGGCCCCCAGAAGGCGTGCTCGATGAAATCGACCAGCGGGTGCCCGTCGGCCGTCTTCCACTCCTGCCAGCCGTTTGCACCGCGCCCGACCAGGATCTCGGCCGCCGCCGAGGGCGAGTTGCACTCGATGTCCCGCGCGGTTTCCAGCCATCCCGGCCACCGCTCCGACGGTCGGATCGCCTTCTCCGCCAGGAGCTGCTCCCGGAGCCGGTGCGAGGAAGGCATGCGTGCGGCGAACGACGGAACCGCCTCGGCCCTTGCCGGTGACCCTGCCGTGACGACGAATCTCTGACTGCCGTTGGTGCCCTTCGTCCGCATCAGCCGTCCTACGGCCTGCGGCCCGCCGTTCGGCAGCCGAAGCCGGAACTCCGGGTACTGCTCGGACATAACTGCTCGCTTCCTTCCAGGTGACGTGCGGTAGCGGTCGCCGCGCGGTAGCGGGCCGCGCGGTCCAGCCCCGGACAAGAGCGTGCCGGGGCACCGGGCGATCAAGGGCGGTTCCTCCGCACCCTCGTAGGCTAGGTGCAGCTCGTCACCGGCCCGGGTGGCCAGTACGAAGTACGCCATACGCAACGACGCCGATGTCGGGTCCGTGCCCGAATCCGCGTGGGTGTCCGGGACGAGCACGGTGTCGCAACCGAGACCCTTCGCGCTCGCCCGGTTGACGATGACGATGCCGGGACGGTCCAGGTCCAGGTTCCGGTACCGGCCCGAGGCGGCCTCCGAGGTGTACATCTGCGGCCTGGGGCGCGGCGCCCGCCGCTCCAGCCGGGTCAGCAGATCGGACTGGTCACGGGTCGAGGCCATGACGACGCCGATGCTCCGGCGGGGAGCTCCTCCACTTCACCGGCTGGGACTCGCTCGGCGCAGGCGCAGGCGCAGGCGCAGGCGCGGTCCGGGGCCGGCGTCGACGGGGAGTCGATCGTGTCGAGAGCCGCGGGATCCTCACCGTGTGCGACGGAGGTCCTGAGTTCCACTGCCCCCTGCTTTCACGCGGCGCGATCCGACCTGCGGGGGCGAAGAACGTGACGCCCTCGACCGTCTCCATGGAAGCACCATACTAGCGGCACGTTGACGATGTAAACAAAGTGAACGTGTGATGGGTTCACGCTCCTTCGTGTACGCTTCCACGAGTCGTCGGCCCCGTCGCATCTCCGGGCGGCGCCGCGGCCACCATGGGGAGGCGTGCGTCCTGACGGGGACCGCGCCGGAGTGCGCAGGAGGAGTACCAGTGGATCTGGAGACGGTCGCGGGACGGTTCCGGCTCGTGGGGGCGATCGACTCCGGCAACATGGGCGAGGTGCACCGGGCCGAGGACCACCAGGTCCCCGAAGGCGCGGCGGATCGCGTGGTCGCCGTCAAGCTCATCCTGCGACACCGCTCCGGCACCCTCGTGGACACGAGGGCCGACGCGAAGGCCGTGGCCCGGTTCGCCCGCGAGGTGCGCATCATGCGCCGGCTCCAGGACGCGAACCTCACCCGGATCATCGACGGCGGCGTGGACGAGGCGCGCGGCGGGCGGCCGTACCTGGCGATGGAACTCCTCGACGGAGACACGCTCGGCGACCTCATCGACGAGGAGAGCCGGCTCCCCCTCTCCTGGGCCGCGGCCATCGGCGCTCAGATCGCGAACGGCCTGTCCGCGGCGCACGGCGCGGAGGTCATCCATCGCGACCTCAAGCCGCGCAACGTCATGCTGACCCGCGGAGGCGTGGTCAAGGTCCTCGACTTCGGCATGGGGCGGATCACCGACGATCCCGACGACACGCGGCTGACGAGTTCGGGCACGACGGTGGGCACGGCGCGCTACATGGCGCCCGAACAGTTCAAGGCCGGGCTCGTCACGCCCGCCGCCGACCTCTACGCCCTGGGCTGCGTGCTGTACGAGATGCTCACGGGCGTTCCCCCGTTCGTCGGTGAGAGCGCGTACGAACTGATGGAGAAGCACGTATACGCCGCGCCGACCCCGGTCCGCCTGATCCGCCAGGACGTACCGAAGGAGCTCGCCCGGCTCGTCGACCGCCTGCTGGCGAAGAACCCGGCCGACCGTCCGGCCGACGCCGCCGCCGTCCGGGACGCCCTCCTGCCCCTGGCCGTTACCGCCGACGACACGGCAGAGCTCTTGTCCTGGGCGGCGCTCGACCCGGTGCGGGGCCTCCGGTCGCTCAGGGTCGAACAGCCGCTACGGCCCACGGACGCCGCTCCGCCCCAGACGTCCACCGACGACCCCCGCCGCGCTGCTCCTGCCCCGGGCATGGACGTCTTCGGGGTGCACCGCACACTGATCAAGGACTATCACTCCTTCACCAAGGGCGGCACCGTCATCCGCGACGGGCGCGTCAACGCCTATGTGGAGAGCGACCTGGAGGCCAAGTCCCAGTGGCCCGACCCCTGGCTCTCCCTCAACCCGTTCTTCGCCGGCGGCGGCACGGTCCTCGAACTGGCCGGGCAAGGGGTGCTCCACGAGGAGTGCGCGAAGATCTTCCAGGCCAGGAAGACGGAGGGCGGGACGGTCTGTGACGGCCGTCCGCTCACCCTTCACCAGCACCAGCGCGAGGCCGTCGAAGCCGCCCGCTCGGGCGCGTCGTATGTGCTGACCACCGGTACCGGCTCCGGGAAGTCGCTCGCCTACATCGTCCCGATCGTCGACAAGGTCCTGCGGGAGCGTGCAGCCGCCGGGCCCAAGGCCGGGAAGCGAGTGAGGGCGATCATCGTCTACCCGATGAACGCCCTCGCCAACAGTCAGCTCAAGGAGCTGGAGAAGTACCTCCGCGACGGCTACGGCGACGGCCGGGAGCCCGTCACCTTCGCGCGGTACACCGGGCAGGAGGACGACGCCCGCCGCAAGGAGATCCGCGACAACCCGCCGGACATCCTGCTCACCAACTACGTGATGCTCGAACTGATGCTGACACGGCCCGCGGACCGGGCCAGCCTCATCAAGATGGCCCGCAACCTGGAGTTCCTCGTCTTCGACGAACTCCACACCTACCGCGGCCGCCAGGGCGCCGACGTCGCCCTGCTCATCCGCCGGGTGCGCGAAGCGTGCCAGGCCGCCACGCTCCAGTGCATCGGTACCTCGGCGACCATGTCGACCGAAGGCACCCTGGAGGATCAGAAGAAGGTCGTCGCGGACGTCGCCTCCACCCTCTTCGGCACGGAGGTACGCCCTCAGCACGTCATCGGTGAGACGCTGGTGCGCGCCACCGACCCGGCGCCCGCCACCGTGCCTGCCGACCGCCTCACCACTCCTGCCGCCCCGCGGGCGTACGCCGAACTCGTCCACGACCCGCTCGCCCGCTGGATCGAGACCCGCTTCGGGCTTGCCACCGACGAGGTGACCGGCCGCCTCGTGCGGCAGCGGCCCGCGAAGATCGAGGACGCGGCGCAGGAGCTCGCCGAGCAGTCCGGTATCGACGAGAGCGTGTGCGCCGACGCGATCCGCGCCACCCTGGAGACCGGCTCCCAGGCCCTCCACCCGGTCACCGAACGACCGCTGTTCGCGTTCCGGCTGCACCAGTTCCTCTCCAAGGGCGACACCGTCTACGTCACCCTGGAGGACAAGGCCACCCGCCACCTCTCCCGCTCCTACCAGGTCGAGCAGCCCGGCAGCGGGGGCAAACTGCTCATGCCGCTGGCCTTCTGCCGCGAGTGCGGGCAGGAGTACGTGACGGTCTGGCGCGACGAGAAGAACGGCGACGTACGGTACGAAGCGCGGCGCGACACCTCCGCGACCGGGGGCCGCCAGGGCGACGGCTACCTCTACATCGACCACGACCGCCCGTGGCCGGCCAACCCCCAGTACGCCGTCGACGACCGCAGGCTGCCCGAGTCCTGGCTGGAAGTGGACGACAAGGGGCAGGAGGTCATCAAGAGGACCTACCGTGACCGGGTGCCGCGAGCGGTCACGGTCGATGCCCACGGCTACGAGGGCCGGGGCGATCTGGACGCGGCGTTCATCCCCTCCCCGTTCCTCTTCTGTCTGCACTGCGGAGTGACGTACGAGCAGACGCGCGGCAAGGACTTCGCCAAGCTCGCCACCCTCGACCAGGAGGGCCGTTCGTCCGCGACCTCGCTGATCTCCGCCTCCGTGGTCCGCTCTCTGAAAGCGGTGCCCGAGAAGGCGCTCGACAAGGAAGCGCGCAAGCTGCTCACCTTCGTCGACAACCGCCAGGACGCCTCGCTCCAGGCCGGCCACTTCAACGACTTCGTCCAGATCACCCAGCTGCGCGGCGCTCTGCACCGGGCCACGCTGGACGCCGGCGAGGACGGCGTACGCCACGAGGAACTGGCCTCCGGCGTGGCCAACGCGATCGCCCTCGACCCGGTCGACTACACCGGCGAGACCGAGCTCCCGCCGGGGCTCGCCCGCAGTGCGGCCAGGACCCTTCGCGATGTGATCGCCTTCCGGCTCTACCTCGACCTGGAACGCGGCTGGCGCATCACCATGCCCAACCTGGAACAGACCGGGCTTCTGGAGATCGACTACGAGGACCTGGCCTGGCTCGCCGCGAAGCAGGACCGCTGGGCGGGCACCCACGCGGCCCTGCGCGACGCGGATTCCGCCCTGCGTGCCGAGGTCATGAAGGCACTGCTCAACGAGATGCGCCGCGCCCTCGCCATCGACGTCTCCTACTTCCGCGACGATTTCGACGCGCTCCAGCGCGCCAGCGAGGAGCGCCTGACCGACCCGTGGGTCCTCTCCGCCGCGGACAAGGCGAAGGTCGGCACCGCCTATCCCACTCCGTCCAGGCCCGGCCTGGACCGCACCGCGCTGTTCCTCTCGGCGGGCGGCAAGTTCGGCAAGTACCTCAAGCGCACCGACAAGGCCTTCCAGGCCCTTCCCAAGAACGACCTCCAGACGGTCATCGAAGAGCTGCTGAAGGTCCTCGCCAAGGCGGGCCTGGTGAAGGAGGTCACCGAGACCCCGCAGCGCGGCGGGCGATTCCGCAGGCCCTCCGGCCCGGTGGCGACCGGCTACCGAGTGGCGGCCCAGTCGCTCATCTGGCGCGCGGGCACGGGGGAGAGGGGCGCGCACGACCCGCTCACGCGCACCTACCAGAGCGGCGACGGCCCCCGCGTGAACACGTTCTTCCGCGACCTCTACCGGAACGCGGCGGGCGAACTGGCCGGACTCTTCGCCCGCGAGCACACGGCCCAGGTGCCTCCGGCAGACCGGGAGAAGCGCGAGGAGGCCTTTCGGAAGGCCGAGCTGAAGCTGCTGTACTGCTCGCCGACGATGGAGCTCGGCGTGGACATCTCCTCCCTCAACGCCGTGATGATGCGGAACGTCCCGCCCACCCCGGCGAACTACGCGCAGCGCTCCGGCCGAGCGGGCCGCAGTGGACAGCCCGCCCTCGTCACCACGTACTGCGCGACGGGCAACAGTCACGACCAGTACTACTTCCGCCGCTCCGCGCGCATGGTCGCGGGAGCCGTCGCCCCGCCCCGCCTCGACCTGGCCAACGAGGACCTGGTCCTCTCCCACCTTCAGGGCATCTGGATCGCCGAAGCCGGACTGAAACTGGGCCGTGCCATCCCCGAGGTCCTCGACGTCTCGTACCCGGACACGGGTGACCGGCCCGACCCCGCCCTGGGCCTTCAGCCCGAGATTCTCGCCGCCTCGCTCGACGCCGACGCGCAGCGCCGAACGGTCGACGCCGCCCAGCGCGTCCTGGCACCGCTGCTCCCGCAGTTCGTGGAGACCACCTGGTGGCACGACGACTGGATCCAGGACCGCGTCCGCACCGTGCCCGAGCGTTTCGACCGCGCCTTCGACCGCTGGCGCCTGCTGTTCAGGGCCGCGCTCGACGACCAGTACATCCAGAACAAGCGCCGCCTCGACTACAGCCTCACCGAGGGCGACCGCATCCGTGCCAACGGCCGCCGCCGCGAGGCCGAGACCCAGCTCAACCTGCTGATGAACGAGAGCGCGGACAGCAAGTCCGTCCTCTCCGACTTCAACCCCTACCGCTATCTCGCCTCCGAGGGCTTCCTGCCCGGCTACTCCTTCCCGCGTCTCCCACTGGCCGCCTACATCCCCAAGGCCGGCGGCCGTCGGGACGGCGACTACCTCCAGCGGCCCCGCTTCCTCGCCATCCGCGAGTTCGGCCCCGGCGCGCTGATCTACCACGAGGGCGCCCGCTACCAGGTCACCCGCATCCAGATCCCGCCGGACGCCTCCGGCGACCTCGCCACCACGGAGGCGCGCCGCTGCGCCGGCTGCGGCTACCACCACGACCCCCAACTGCGTGCCGACCGCTGCGAGATGTGCGACGAGCCGCTGGGCTCGGCCACCTACGGCCTGCTCCACCTGCACACCGTGTACACCACCCGGCGCGAGCGGATCTCCTCCGACGAGGAGGAGCGCCGCCGCGCCGGCTTCAGACTGGAGACCTCCTACCGTTTCCAGGACCACGGCACCCGCAAGGGGCGCCTGGACGCGACGGTGTCCGACGCCGGCGGCGAGAGGATCGCCGCAGTGGCGTACGGCGACTCGGCGACCGTCCGCATCACCAACACCGGCCGGGTGCGCGCCAAGAAGGACGACCCCGACGGCTACTGGCTGGACCTCGCCGACGGCCGCTGGATGAACGACCGCGACGCCGCCGACGCCTCCGGCGACTCGACGGAGATGCCGGTTATTGACTCCGACGGCAACGAGAAGCGCCGCAAGAAGCGAGTCATCCCCTTCGTCGAGGACCGCCGCAACATCGTCGTCGTCACCCTCGACGAACCACTGCCCGAGCCGGTCGCCCTGTCCGTCATGTACGCCATGGAACGAGGCATCGAAGCGGCGTTCGAGCTCGAGGACTCCGAGCTCAGCAGCGAACTGCTCCCACCCGACGACGGCCCCCGCAAGCGCATCCTCTTCACCGAGGCGGCGGAAGGCGGCGCGGGCGTCCTGCGCCGCCTCCAGGCGGAACCCGACGCCCTGGCGAAGGCCGCACGCAGGGCACTGGAGATCTGCCACTTCGACGAGGACGGCAACGACCTCGGAGGCCCGCACGAGAGCCGCAGATGCGCCCGGGGCTGCTACGAGTGCCTGCTGACCTACGGCAACCAGCTCAACCACACCGACATCGACCGCCACACCGCACGCGACCTGCTGCTGCGCCTCGCCTCGGCGACCGCCCGACGCAAAGGACGCGGCGAGTCGCGGACCGAGCAGTTCGAGCGGCTCCTCGCGCGGGCTTCCGACGACCGCACGAGCGAGGAGACCGCCGTGGAGCCGGTGGCCGCAGAGGCTGCCGGCGTCGCCCAGGACGACCTCCTGGCCTGGCTCAGGGCGAAGGGCCTGCGCCTCCCCGACGACGGCGAGACACTGATCACCGAAGCGAACGCACAGGCGGACTACGTCTACCGGCTGCCCCACGTCAGCCTCGCCGTGTTCGTCGACCTGCCCGGTACGGAGCCGACGGCCCTGCGCGACGAGGACGCCGAGGAGCGGCTGCTCGACGCCCGCTGGGACGTCATCCGCTTCCCGCACGACGCCGACTGGGACAAGATCGCGTCGGAACACGTCAGTTACTTCGGAACCGCGGCCAACTGACCGCCCACCACGAGGACTCGAACACCCACATGGCACTCACATACTCCGCCGGATCCCTGGTGACGGCCCGTGGTCGCGAATGGGTGGTGCTCCCCGAGAGCGCCGCCGACATGCTCGTGCTGCGCCCCCTCGGCGGCTCCGACGACGACATCGCCGCCGTCTTCCCCGCCTTCGAATCCGTGAAGGGGGCCGCATTCGCCGCCCCGGAGCCCTCCGACCTCGGCGACCAGCGCGCGGCCGGCCTCCTGCGCACCGCCCTGCGCATCGGCTTCCGCTCCGGAGCCGGCCCCTTCCGCTCCCTCGCCGGCATCGCCGTCGAGCCCCGCGCCTATCAGCTGGTGCCGCTGCTCATGGCGCTGCGGCAGCCGACCGTACGCCTGCTGATCTCCGACGACGTCGGCATCGGGAAGACCGTCGAAGCGGGGCTCATCGCGAGCGAGCTCCTCGCCCAGGGCGAGGCGACCGGCCTCGCCGTCCTCTGTTCGCCCGCCCTGGCCGAGCAGTGGCAGGGGGAGCTGCGCGGCAAGTTCGGCATCGACGCCGAACTGATCCTCTCCTCCACCGTCTCCCGCCTGGAGCGCGGCCTGGACCTGGGCCAGTCCCTCTTCGACAAGTATCCGCACGTCATCGTCTCCACGGACTTCATCAAGTCCACCCGACACCGCGACGACTTCGTGAAGCACTGCCCCGACCTGGTGATCGTCGACGAGGCCCACACCTGCGTCGCCGCGGACGACACCTCCGCCTCCGCGCAGAACCAGCTCCGCTACGAGCTGCTGCGCCGGATCTCCGAGGACATGACCCGCCACCTGCTGCTGGTCACGGCCACCCCGCACAGCGGCAAGGAGTCCGCCTTCCGCAACCTGCTCGGTCTGGTCAAGCCCGAACTGGCCACGGTGAGCCTGGACTCGGAGGCCGGCCGAAAGCTCCTCGCCCAGCACTTCGTGGCGCGCAAGCGGGCCGACGTACGCCAGTACCTCACGACCGACGACGGGCTCGCGGACGACACCCTGGCCGAGAAGACGGCGTTCCCCTCGGACCGCTTCTTCAAGGACGAGACGTACAAGCTGTCCCCGGACTACCGCGCCCTCCTCGACGACGCCATCGCCTACGCGAGCGAGCGCGTGCAGGAGGCGGGCTCCCAGGGCAAGCGGGAAGCCCGCATCGCCTGGTGGTCCGCGATCGCCCTGCTGCGCTCGCTCGTCTCCTCCCCGCGCGCCGCCGCCCAGACGCTCACCACCCGCTCGGCCGCCGCGATCGCCGCCTCCGCCGAGGAGGCCGACAAGCTCGGCGCCCCCCTCAACTCGGACGCGGCGGACAGCGACGCCATGGAGGGCCAGGACGTCGCCCCCGGCGCAGAGACCACCGAGAACGCGGGCGCACGCCTCAAGGACCTGGCGGCGCGGGCCGTGGCACTGGAGGGGGTGGAGGACGACCTCAAGCTCAAGGCGCTCATCAAGCACCTCAAGGCACTGCTCGCCGACGGCTACAACCCGATCGTGTTCTGCCGCTACATCCCGACCGCCGAGTACGTCGCCGCCGAGCTGAGCGACAAGGAGACCGACGGCAGGAAGAAGCGCGGCCCGCTCGGAACGAAGACCATCGTCAAGGCCGTCACCGGCACCCTTTCCCCGCAGCAGCGCCTCCAGCGCATCGAGGAGCTGGCGGCGGAGGCGGGCGAGGACGCGGCCGCCCGCCGGGTGCTCGTGGCCACCGACTGCCTCTCCGAGGGCGTCAACCTCCAGCACCACTTCGACGCCGTCGTCCACTACGACCTGGCGTGGAACCCGACCCGGCACGACCAGCGCGAGGGCCGCGTCGACCGCTACGGCCAGAAGCGGGACCAGGTCCGCGTCATCACCCTGTACGGCGACGACAACGGCATCGACGGCAAGGTCCTCGACGTTCTCATCAGGAAGCACCGGCAGATCAAGAAGGACCTCGGCATCTCGGTCTCCGTACCGGACGAGACCTCGGCCGGTGTCACCGACGCCATCGTCGAGTGGCTGCTGATGCGAGGCCACCGGGGCGAGCAGGAGGGCCTCTTCGCGGCGGACGAGGTCATGGACACCCGGGCCGCCCAGTTGGAGAAGGACTGGAACTCGGCCGCCGACCGCGAGAAGGCGTCCCGCTCCCGGTTCGCCCAGCGCTCCATCCACCCCGAGGAGGTCGCCCGCGAGGTCGCCGCGCTCCGCGAGTCCCTGGGCGGCGCGGGGGAGATCCGCACCTTCGTGCGCGAGGCGCTGGGCGCCCTGGGCGGGGTCCTGCGTGCCGAGGGTGACGGCTTCACCGCCCAGGTGGGGGGAGCCCCGGCCGGCCTGCGGGACGCGCTCGCCCCCGTCGTCGGCGCGGACGTCATCGACCACGACCGCCCGATCCCCTTCCGCGACGACCCGGCGGTGGGACGCGGCGAGGCCGCCCTCGTCCGCACCGACCCGGTCGTCGGCGCCCTGGCCGCCCACGTCCTCGACGCCGCCCTGGACACCCGGGCCGAGGGCGAACGCCCGGCCCGCCGCTGCGGCGTGGTCACCACGGACGCCGTCACCACCCGGACGACCCTGCTCCTGGTCCGCTACCGCTTCCACCTCACCCTGCCCTCCCGCAGCGGCGAGAAGCAGCTGGTCGCGGAGGACGCCCGGCTCCTGGCGTTCCGCGGCTCCCCGAAGAACGCACAGTGGCTGACCCAGGAGGAGGCCAGGGCCCTGCTGGACGCCACGGCCACGGAGAACACCGACCCGCACTTCGGTGAGCGCACCATGACCCGCATCCTGGGGCAGCTCCCCGAGACCACGGCCCACCTGGAGTCGTACGGCGACGAGCTCGCCGCCGACCTCGACGCCTCCCACCGCCGGGTGCGCACCGCCTCCGGTGAGATCGTCCGGGGCCTCTCCGTCACGGCTCAGAAGCCCGCCGACATCCTCGGCGCGTACGTGTACCTGCCCGATGCCTCTGCCGCTGGAGAGACCGCCTGATGTCCGCCACCACCCGCAACCAGGTCTTCTCCGCCGTCCAGACGGTTGGCGCGCTCCTCCCGGCGGACATGCTGGTCCGCATCAGCGAGGGCAAGGACACCCCGGGCTCCAAGCCCGCCGACTACGGGCTCCCGTCCTCCCGTTCGGTCCGCGACGAGGCCGAACGCAGCTGGGAGTACCTGAAGCCCCTCTGGCGCGATCTGCGCAAGCGCCTTCCGGAGCACCCGGAGACCGGCGCCCCCGCCACCGACCCGACCGGACTCGCCGTCAGTGACTGGCTCGCCCCCCTCTGGCGGGAGCTGGGCTTCGGCCCGCTGACATCGGTCGGCCCGGACGGCATCGCGGCCGACTCCGACAGCGAGAAGAGGTTCCCGGTCTCCCACCGCTGGCGCCACGCCCTGATCCACCAGACGGCGTGGAACGCCGAACTGGACAGGCGCGTCGCCGGCCAGGTCCCGCCGCAGTCGATGCTCCAGGAGTGCCTGAACCGCACGGACGCCCATCTATGGGGCGTGCTGACGAACGGCCGCCAGGTGCGGCTGCTGCGTGATTCCAGCGCCTTGGCGACGGCCTCGTACGTGGAGTTCGACCTGGAGTCGGTCTTCGACGGCGAACTCTTCAGCGAGTTCGTGCTGCTGTACCGGCTGCTGCACGTGTCCCGGTTCGCGGTGGAGGAGGACGCACCGGCCGCGGGCTGCTGGCTGGAGAAGTGGCGCACGGAGGCGATCGCGAGCGGGACGCGTGCGCTGGACCAGCTCCGCAAGGGCGTCCAGGAGGCCATCACCACCCTGGGCACGGGCTTCCTGCGCCACCCGGCCAACGCCGCGCTGCGCGAGAACGTCGACGCCAGAACCTTGCACAACGCTCTGCTGCGGCTGGTCTACCGCCTGCTCTTCGTCTTCGTGGCCGAGGACCGGGGCGCACTGCTCACGCCGGACGCGGACGAACAGAAGCGGTCACGTTACGCGACGTACTTCTCGTCCGCCCGGCTCCGCGCCCATGCCCGCAAGCGACGCGGCACCGCCCACGGAGACCTGTACGAAGCCCTGCGGATCGTCCTCGAAGCACTCGGCGACGAGAAGGGCCGCCCGGAGCTGGGGTTGCCCGGCCTCGGCGGGATCTTCGACGACACGGACACCGATGCGCCGCTGCGCGGCCTGTCCCTGTCGAACGAGCACCTGCTGACGGCGGTACGGCACCTCTCGCAGGTCCGGGACGCGGGCTCACGGCGTTTGCGTACGGTGGACTACCGGCACCTGGACGCCGAGGAGCTGGGCTCCATCTACGAGTCGCTCCTCGAACTGGTCCCGCAGCACAGCGCGGCCGACCGCACCTTCGAACTGGTCGAGCTGGCCGGCAACACCCGCAAGACGACGGGCTCGTACTACACGCCGTCCTCGCTCATCGAGTGCCTGCTCGACACCACGCTCGACCCGGTTCTGGACGACGCGGTCGAGCGCGGCGAGCAGGCCGCGACGGCGGCCGGCGATCCGGACCCGTTCGACGCCATCGCGCGTGAGCTGCTGGCCCTGACCGTCTGCGACCCGGCGTGCGGCTCCGGCCACTTCCTGGTCGCGGCGGCACGCCGTATCGCCAAGCGGGTGGCAGCCGTACGGGAACGGAACCCGGAGCCGACGCTGGGGGCGGTCCGGCACGCGCTGCACGAGGTGGTCGCACGCTGCGTCTACGGTGTGGACCTCAACCCGATGGCGGTGGAACTGGCGAAGGTCTCGCTCTGGCTGGAAGCGCTGGAACCGGGGAAGCCGCTGGGCTTCCTGGACGCGCATGTGAAACACGGGAACGCGCTGATGGGCGCCACTCCGGCGTTGTTGCGGGGTGGGATCCCGGACGCCGCGTTCAAGCCCATCGAGGGCGACGACAAGAAGTACGCCAAGGCGTTGGAGAAGCAGAACAAGGCGGAACGCGGGGGTCAGCGGGGCCTGTTCGACCTGACGGACGAGTCGCTGGTCGCCAACGCGGTCTTCGCGACCGGGCTGCGCCGGATCACGGGTGCCTCCTCCAACACGTTGGCAGAGGTCCGGCGCCAGGAGGCCGACTACCGGAGTTTCGCGGAGTCCACGGAGTACGTACGGGCGTTGCACGTGGCCGACGCCTGGTGCGCCGCATTCGTGTGGAGGAAGAAGGCGGGTGCCCCTCCAGCGGTTACGGAAGGGCTTTTCCGTAACCTCCAGGACCTGTCCTCGGACGCGGCACCGTGCTCGACCCACGCCGAGATCGTCGAACTGCGCGGTCAATACCGGTTCTTTCACTGGCACCTGGAGTTTCCGGAGGTCTTTTCCGTACCCGAGTCGGGGGAGGGGACTGACGCGGCTACGGGGTGGAACGGCGGATTCGACTGCCTACTGGGCAACCCGCCGTGGGAGCACATCGAGCTCAAGGAGCAGGAGTTCTTCTCGGGCCGAGCGCCGCACGTCGCGGAGGCGGTCGGCGCGAAGCGCAAGAGGCTCATCGGCGAGCTTGCGACGGCTGACCGACCGCTGTACCAGGCGTACGAGGCGGCGAAACGCGAGATCGACGGCGTACGTCACTTCGCCAGTGAGTCCGGGGTGTTTCCGTTCTGCGGGCGGGGGCGGATCAAGACCGACCCCGTCTTCGCGGAACAGGGGCGCGGACTGACGTCTCCGCAGGGCCGCATGGGTGTCATCGTGCCCACCGGAATCGCGACGGACGCGACGACGCAGTACTTCTTCAAGGACCTCGTGGTACGAGGGGCCATCGCGGCGCTGTACGACTTCGAGAATGCCGCACCTCTGTTTCCCGACGTGCACCGTTCGTTCAAGTTCAGCATCCTGTCACTGACCGGCCAGGCCCTGCGGGAACCGGCTGCGCGGTTTTCCTTCTTCCTGCATGACCCGGTCGAGCTGGACGACCCGGAACGGGTTTTCGCCCTCACCCCGGAAGAAATCACCCTCCTCAATCCGAACACCGGCACCTGCCCCATCTTCCGCTCACGTCGTGACGCAGAGATCACTCTCGGCATCTATCGACGGGTGCCCATCCTCATCAACGAGGGCGAACTCCAGGGAAATCCCTGGGGGGTCTCGTTCATGCAGGGGCTGTTCAACATGACCAGCGATTCGCATCTCTTTCGGTCGCGGGACGAGCTGGAGGCCGACGGTTGGGTCCTCGAGGGCAACGTGTTTTCCAGTGGCGCGAAAAGGATGGTGCCGCTCTACGAATCGAAGATGCTTCACCACTACGACCATCGTTGGGCCACCTACGACACCGAGGGCGTGCGAGATCTCACCTTGGCGGAAAAGGGCGATTCGACGTGCGTAGTGCTGCCCAGGTATTGGGTTCCGGAGGATGAAGTAGAGAGAAGCGTAAGTGCCGGCGGCTGGAACCGCCCTTGGCTCATGGGGTTCCGGAAAATCTGTCGCGCCACCGATGAGCGCACAGTGATTGCCTATGCGTTCCCCAAGAGCGGACTGGGCGACTCGGGAAACCTGTTGCTGCCTGCGGTCGGGCAGTCGCCGGAATTGCTGTACGCGAACGCTGTATCGGTCGCGCTCGACTACATTCTGCGTCAAAAGCTCGGAGGGACGAACCTCAATTTCTTCCAGTTCGCGCAGCTTCCGTTCCTGTCTCCCGAGGTGCTGAACCTGCACCGCGGGTTCATCATCCGCCGAGTGCTGGAACTCGTTTACACAGCGAACGACATGCGCGGATTCGCCGCTGATGCAGGTGATTTCGGCGCCCCCTTCCGGTGGGACGAAGTGCGTCGCCCGCAGATCCGCGCAGAACTGGATGCCTTGTTCTTTCACCTCTACGGGATCAGCCGCGAGGACGTCGACTACATCCTCGACACCTTCCCCATCGTCAAGCGCAAGGACGAGGCCGCGTACGGCACGTACCGGACCAAGGATCTGATCCTCGCCGAGTACGACCGGATGGCTGCCGCCGGCCTCACGCCGGAGACCCCGCTCGTCGACGGCGGGACCTACACCTCCACCCTCGCCCCGCCCCCCGGCCAGGGCCCCCGCCACCCCGCCTGACCAGTGATCACCGTGGAAATGGAGTACCGCAATGAGTACGGACACCGACCCCACCGCCGACGTCGCGACCGCCATGAGCGCGTACGAGGAGCAGGTGTGGGCCACGCTCAACGAGCACTGGCAGAAGCGCAACAACCGCCGTGGCCTGCCGAACTGGGCGAGCACCGCGATATCCCGCACGGGCGAGGCCACGGGGAGCGCGGCGAGACGGGTCAAGGACGCCGTGCCGGAGGCGGTCTCCGACCCCATCCGCCGCGCAGGCGGTGTGGTAGCCGACAAGGCCCTGGGGCCGGCGCTCGCAGGCGCGGCGTCGCTGGTCGAGTTGGTCAACGAATCCGCTCTGGAGCTGAACGACCCCGGGAACGTCGAGAAGATCGCCCGCAAGAGAGGTCTTGAGCTCGACAGCTTCACCGAACTGCGCCGGCAGGATCTGAAGTTCTGCGATCGACTGCTGACCCGCAACACTCTCAAGTGGCGGGCCACCGGTGCGATAGAGGGCGGCGCCATGGGCGCACTGGCCATGGTCCCCGTCGCCGGCATCCCCGTGGCGATGACCGCTGACGTCCTCGTCCTGCAAGTCATGAGCACGTCGATCGCGGCACGCATCGCGTACTCCTACGGCTACGACGCCAAGGACCCCGACGAGCAGCACTTCATCCAGCGCCTGGTACAGCGGTCCTTCATGGCCCAGGCGGCCAAGGCAGGACCGCTGCGTGACACCGCGCGGGCGGCGGAGGCGCTCAAGGGGCGCGTCAACTGGTCGGCGAAGCTCCGCCAGGACCACCGACTCGTGGCCGCACTGGAGAAGCTGTTGCAGCAGATGGGCCCGGCCGGTGCCAGGGTGCCGGTCAAGAACGTCGCCAAGGTCGTGCCGTTCGTGGGTGTCCTCATCGGCGCGGGGATGAACTCCGCCGTTCTCGGCAGGGTGGCCGCCGACGCCCAGCGGTACTGCCAGACCCGGTTCCTGTGCGACAAGTACGGGCTGCCGCTGCCGGCCGCGCTGGCCGCCGACCCGATGGACGCCGCTGAGAGCGACACCATGTAGGGGCGTCGGGCCGGGGCGGCGCTCGTATGAGCGTCGGGCCCCCACCGCACTGGTGAACAAGGAGTTCTTTCGTGCCGCGACTCGCCTTAGCGAACACCTTCTGGGAGAGCTTCGACGCTCTGGAGAAGCCTGTGAAGGCGGGTGTACGCAAGGCGATGGCCAAGTTCCAGGCGCTGACGGTGGCCGAACTCCACGCGGACAAGGGGCTCCACCTGGAGTCGGTCGAGAAGGCGCGGGATCCGCGGATGCGGACCATCCGCATCAACGACTTCTGGCGCGGGGCGCGAGCGCTGCGTACTGTTCGTGGCGTGCAAGCGTGCACGCGTGCCCGTGAAGCGCTCCACGTGTCGTGGAGCGGCGCACCCGGCCCCTTCCTGCCCATCGGGAAGCAGGTCAGGATTCCTCGGCGGACGGCGGGCTGAGGGCCCCGCTGGTGAGACCTTCGCGGGCCAGGGACGCGGCCTGCCCGGTCAGCTCCGTCAGGTGCCCCACGCCCGCCTCGAAGTCCGCGAGGGCACGGAACGCCGCTCCGTAACGGCGCTGCTCCTCGACGGCCATCTGCGGAATCCTGGACCCGCGCGTGTCCAGGCGGAACGTGCCCGTGGTACTCGTGGCGCGGCGGTTGTTGGGGGCGCTGCGCAGGAAGCCGTTCACATAGTCGGTGTCCAGTTGCTCGCTGGTGGACACCGCCGCGTTCTCCGTCGTCTCGACCAGCCCGGCGCGCGCGAGCTCCGACACACTGACCATGGCCCTGTCCTGGAGGGACCCCGCCGTGCCTTCCGGCAGAGGCGGCAGCAGGCGATCGAGGAGCCGCTCCAGTTGCTTCTTGATCTCCGAGCGGGTGGTCTCGTACTGGGCCGTGAAGTCCGTGTGCCGGGCGGAGATGTACGCGGTCGGTGTGAGGTCCACGGCGTCGTTGAGCAGATCGATCCGGGCGACCCGCGCCGTCTGGTTGTCCGCCGGCTCGAAGGGGCCACGGGGGTCGTTGTCGGTCAGGTCCGTCATCTGTACGAACTCGACCGTGCCCTCCGCCTCGGACGGCCGCCGGAGAATCCAGAGGTGAACGGAGAGGGCGTGGGCCGAGGCCATGCCCGGGGGGAGCGCGACCACCTGGGTGAGCAGGCCGCGGCGCACGATCTCGGCGCGGATCCTGCGGCCTGCCTTGCGGTAGGCGACTGATGCGGGCATGACGATGATGACCTGGCCGCCCGGCCGGGTGTGGCGGTAGCAGTGCTGCAGCCAGGCCAGTTCGTTCTCGGCCCTGGACGGCACCCCGAACTCCCAGCGAGGGTCCAGGAGGAGTTCCTCCCTGCCCCAGTCGGCCGCGCCCACCGGGGGTTCGCACACCACGAGGTCCGCTCTCAGGTCCGGCAGCTGATCCGAGCGGAGCGAATCCCCGGTGAGGATGGTGACGTCGCTCAGTCCGGTCACCTCCGCGCGGAGCTGCGCGTAGCGTGCGTTCAGGGGGTCGAGGTCCTGACCCGCGAGGGCACCGGAGTGGTGGTGGAAGGCGAACAGCAGGGAGCCGATCCCGCACGCCGGGTCGTACACGGTGCGCTTCCTGCCCGCCGGCCCGGCGAAGTGCTGGACGGCCTGGATGAGGCGCGGCGAGGTGATGCCGTCGGAACCGGCTCTCCCCGACGACTCGACGTAGCGTGCCGTGAGGCCGTTGAGCAGTCCGGCGGGCGACTGGTCCGTCGTCAGCTCGTCGATGAGAGGGCGCAGCGCCGAGCCGGCGCCGTCCGGCGCGGGCTCTCCCTTCCGCGAAAGGAGATCCGCGACGGCGGTGAGCCCGGTGACCATGTCGTCGCCGTGCGCCGAGCGCAACTGCTGCCAGAGACGTACCTCGGCCGACATCTCCTGGCCCTTGCGCTGTGAGGCCAGCCAGGCGCGTACTTCCGCGAGGTCGAAAAGAGGGCTGCTGGTGCTGTCGGTGGCCGGAGCCGGGAAATCGTCGTACCGCCGACGCCAATTGGATACGGCGGCACGCGTGACTCCGGCCAGCCGAGCGATTTCGGCCGCGGTGACGAGAGGATCGGGGAGGTGCCGCCCGGCGTCGTCTTTCATGCTGCCACCGTACACGGACGGCACTGCGAGCGGAGGAGCTGCCGCGTTGGCGATGTAAACGAACTCAGTGTTACCGGTCGCTCGCGCAGGGGACGCGTACGTACCGCACCTCCGGCGCCGCGACGCCGTCCCCGTCGAAGGGCACTCGGCATGTGGAGCGGGGGCGTGCGCGGGGGCCGGCCGGTCGATCACGCGGCCGTCCTCGCGCACGCCCCCAGGAGAGGCACTGCCCTGTCTCAGCCGCGGAACCCCAGCAGCCCGTGCAGCACACTGCCCCGGTCGGCGTCCGGGCGCACCGCCGGGCGTGCCGACTTGGCGGTCTCCGGCTCCGGGTCGGGCGTCTTCGCGCAGACCGCGTCCACGTCGCCCCGGCCGGCTCGGGGCACGGTGCCCTTCGCCAGGTAGTCCGTCAGGTAGCGGTCCAGGCAGGCGTTGCCGCTCAGCGTGATCCCGTGGTTGCCACCGCCCTGCTCGACCACCAGGCGTGAGCCGCGCAGCTTGCGGTGCAGGGTGACACCGCCCTCGTACGGGGTGGCCGCGTCGTCCGTCGCCTGGAACAGCAGCACCGGCGGCAGGGCGTGGTTGGACACCCGCACCGGGTTCAGCGGCTCCACCGGCCAGTCGGCGCACGGCGCGTTGTACCAGGTGTTGCCCCAGGCCATGAACGGCGCCTTCGCGTGCACCCGCCAGGTGTCACTGCGCCAGGTGTTCCAGTCGCGCGGCCAGGAGGCGTCCCGGCACTGCACGGCCGTGTAGACCGCGTACCCGTTGTCGCCCTCCGCGTCCACCGCGCCGAACCGTTCGAACGCCGCGACGAGCGGCTTCTCGTCCTTGTCGTTGACGTACGCGGCGAACGCCTCCGCCAGCACCGGCCAGTAGCCGTTGTAGTAGCCGCCCGGCAGGAAGGTGTCGTCCAGCTCGCCCGCGCCGACCTTCTTGCCCGCCGGACGCTTCTTCACCGCGTCCCGCATCCGGTACCAGGCGGCCTCGACCTTCGCCGGGTCACCGCCCAGACGGTAGGTGGCGTCGTACTTCGCGACCCAGGCGGCGAACGCCTTGTGCCGGGTGTCGAAGGCGTAGTCCTGGGTGAGGTTGTCCTCGTACCAGACGCCCTCGGGGTCCACATTCGAGTCGAGGACCAGGCGCCGGACGCGCTCCGGGAAGAGCTTCGCGTACACCGCGCCGAGGTAGGTGCCGTAGGAGTAGCCGAAGTAGTTGAGCTGCCGCGCCCCGGTCGCGCGCCGGATCACGTCCAGGTCCTTGGCCGCGCTCACCGTGTCCATGAACGGGAGGAGGTCCGGGTACTTCTCGCCGCAGGCCGCGGCGAAGTCACGGGCGCGGTTGCGGTTGACCCGCTCGCCGCCGAGGGACTGCGGTACGGGGTCGGGCCTGACCGGGTCGAAGTACCCGGGCAGGCAGTCCAGGGCCGGGCGGCTCCTCCCGACGCCGCGCGGGTCGAAACCGATCACGTCGTACTGCGAGGCGACCGCCTTCGGCAGCGAGGCGGCGACGAAGGGGGCCATCGAGAGGCCGCTGCCGCCGGGGCCGCCCGGGTTCACCAGCAGCGGGCCCTGGAAGGTCTTCGAGGTGTGCGGCACGCGCGTCAGGGCCAGGGTGACCTGGCGGCCCGCCGGGTCGTCGTGGTCGAGCGGGGAGCGTACCGTCGCGCACTGGAGCGTCGGCGAGGACTTCGTCCCGCAGTCCTTCCAGGCGAGCGGTGCGGCACGCGGGGTCGTGGCGTCCGCCGCGGCCGGCGCGGCGGTCACCAGACCGGCGACCGTCGCCCCGACGGCGAACAGCAGTACGGAACGGTTCGTCATATGGCCTCCCGGGATGGGGGAACACGGCTGCGCGGGACGCAGCCCCCGCCGCATGTTCCCCGCAATCGGAGCCGGAAGGACCCGTTGTGGCGAGAGATGACCCGTTTGCGCTCCCGCTCAGAGCAGGGTCAGCTGGGTGGGTTCGGAACCGGCGAGCGGCGGACGCGGCTCGCGTCGGGGGAGCTTGCGGGCCGCGCCGCGGTGCGAGGGCCCGATCCCGTACTCGGCCGCCAGTTCGTGCACGTATCGCGTGATGCGACGCTGGTACCAGGTCGGCGCGTAGGCGCCGTCGGCGTACAGCCGCTCGTAGCGCCGTACGAGATGCGGATGGTGGTGGCCCAGCCACTCCATGAACCACTCCCGGGCGCCGGGGCGCAGAT
This sequence comes from Streptomyces sp. SAS_281, assembly GCF_052542855.1. Classification (NCBI taxonomy): domain Bacteria; kingdom Bacillati; phylum Actinomycetota; class Actinomycetes; order Kitasatosporales; family Streptomycetaceae; genus Streptomyces; species Streptomyces sp. SAS_281. The sequence goes on along the minus strand of NZ_JBMNDO010000017.1, from coordinate 25,229 downwards.
GCAGGACGAGCGGGGTCACCGATGTCGCGCCGGCGGCGGCGATCGCGCGGACGGTGGCCCGCAGCTGTTCGGGGCTGTCGCCGAGGTGGGGGACGACCGGCGCCATCAGCACCCCGCAGCCGATGCCCGCCTCGCTCAGCCTCCGTACGACATCGAGCCGGCGCTCCGGTGAGGGCGTGCCGGGCTCCACGGTCCGCCACAGCTCGGGGTCGGTGAACCCGACCGAGACCGAGACGCCGACCTCGGTGACCTCGGCGGCCTGCCGCAGCAGCTCCAGGTCCCGCAGGATCAGCGTGCCCTTCGTCAGGATCGAGAAGGGGTTCGCGTGGTCGCGCAGGGCGCTCAGGATGCCGGGCATCAGCCGGTAGCGGCCCTCCGCCCGCTGATAGCAGTCGACGTTCGTGCCCATCGCGATGTGCGCGCCGTGCCAGCGCGGCGAGGCGATTTCGCGGCGGACCAGCTCCGGGGCGTTGACCTTGACGACGATCTGCGAGTCGAAGCCGAGCCCCGTGTCGAGGTCGAGATAGCTGTGGGTCTTGCGGGCGAAGCAGTAGACGCAGGCGTGCGTGCAGCCCCGGTACGGGTTCACGGTCCATTCGAACGGCATCCGGGAGGCGCCGGGCACCCGGTTCACGATCGAGCGGGCCCGGACCTCGTGGAAGGTGATGCCCCGGAATTCCGGGGTGTCGAAGGTGCGGGTGGTCACCGCGCCGGCGGCGAAGAGCGCACCCGTACCGCTCGTGGGGTGGTTGGCCCGGTCTTCGGCCAGATTGTCCCAGCGCATGGACGCCTCCTCGGTAGTTCTGGACCGAGAATAGAACACTTGTTCCCATGATCGTTTTCTCCCCTTCGTCCCGGCCCGGATTTTGAGCCCGACACCCGAGGTGATTGGCTCAGCACACCCCGAAGAACCGAGTGCTGGAGGAGCAGGCATGGCGCAGGTCGAAGCCACGACGGAGCGGATCATCGCGGCGGACGCGGAGGCGGTGTTCGACGCGCTGGCCGACTACAAGGACGTCCGCGGGAAGATCCTCCCCGCCCACTACAGCGAGTACGAGGTGCGCGAGGGCGGCGACGGCGAGGGCACCCTCGTCCACTGGAAGCTCCAGGCCACCAGCAAGCGGGTGCGCGACTGCCTGCTGGAGGTCACCGAGCCGACCGACGGGCAGCTGGTGGAGAAGGACCGCAATTCCTCGATGGTCACCACCTGGACCGTCACTCCGGCCGGCGAGGGCAGGTCCAAGGCCGTCGTCGCGACCGTGTGGAACGGTGCCGGCGGCATCGGCGGCTTCTTCGAGAAGACCTTCGCGCCCAAGGGCCTCGCCCGCATCCACGACGAGCTGCTGGCGAACCTCGCCGCCGAGGTGGAGAACTGACCCCGCGCCGGCGGCGCCCGGCCTCACCGGTTCGGGTGGTCTTTGCAGCGGGGCGGTTGTGCGCCGTTGTGCCTCCGACCGGGGGCAACGCCCCCTGAGTGCGCCGCCGGCGCCCCCCTTCGCGTTTGCCCTCACTTGTCACACGGTGCGAGAAATGTGCGGCAGCGCGACGAGGGGAGCGGGACGTGGTGGGTGGCATCACACTGTTGGAGGACGAGCCGGGCGGCCCGGGGGACGCCGAGGCGGCGCCCGCACTCGCCCCGCCCCCGCCGCCTCCCGCCGCGAAGGGGACCGCCGCAGGCGGCACGTCCGACGGCATCGCGACGGACCCCCGCCGTATCCGGCTGGTCTTCGTCGGGCTGATGCTCACGCTCCTCCTCGCGGCGCTCGACCAGATGATCGTCGCCACCGCGCTCCCGAAGATCGTCGGCGAGCTGCACGGCCTGGAGAAGATGTCCTGGGCGGTCACCGCCTATCTGCTCGCCTCGACCATCGGGCTCCCGATCTACGGCAAGCTCGGTGACCTCTTCGGACGCAAGAGCGTCTTCCAGTTCGCCATCATCGTCTTCGTCGTCGGCTCCGCGCTGGCCGGCTGGTCCCGCACCATGGACCAGCTCATCGCCTTCCGGGCGCTCCAGGGCATCGGCGGCGGCGGCCTCATGATCGGCGTGCAGGCGATCATCGCGGACGTGGTCCCGCCCCGCGAGCGCGGCCGGTTCATGGGCCTCATCGGGGCCGCCTTCGGCCTCGCCTCGGTGGCCGGACCGCTGCTCGGCGGCTTCTTCACGGACCACGCCTCCTGGCGCTGGTGCTTCTACATCAACGTGCCGTTCGGCCTGGTCACCCTCGCCGTGATCACCGTGGTCCTCGAGCTCCCCCGGCCCACCGTGCGCCCCCGGCTCGACATCCTCGGCGCCGCCCTCCTCGCCGCCGCCTCCACCTGCCTGGTGCTGCTGACCAGCTGGGGCGGCACGGAGTACGCCTGGGGCTCGGGCACCATCCTGGGACTGGGCGCCGGAGCTGCCGGAACGACTCTGCTGTTCCTCCTCGTGGAGCACCGCGCCGCCGAACCCGTCATCCCGCTCCGGCTGTTCCGCGACTCGATCTTCAACGTGACCGCCCTGGTCGGCGCGGTCGTCGGCGTGGCGCTGTTCGGCGCGGCCAGCTATCTGCCGACCTTCCTCCAGATGGTCGACGGGGCCACCGCCACCGAGTCCGGGCTGCTGATGCTCCCGATGATGGGCGGCATCGTCGGCGCCTCCGTGGTCTCGGGCCAGCTCATCTCCCGCACCGGGCGCTACCGCGTCTATCCGATCGCGGGCAGCGCGGTCTCGGCGGTGGGCATGTGGCTGCTGTCCCGGCTGGAGACCGACACCCCGCGCCTCGAATACAGCATCGCGCAGGCGGTCCTGGGCCTCGGGATCGGACTGATCATGCCGGTCCTGGTCCTCGCCGTGCAGAACTCCGTGCGCCCCGCCGACCTGGGGACCGCCACCAGCGCCAACAACTACTTCCGGCAGATCGGCGGCAGCGTCGGCGCCGCCGTCTTCGGCACCCTGTTCGCCGGGCGGCTCGCCGACGCGCTCGCCGTCCGGCTGCCCTCCGGGGCGGACCTTCCCGACCCGGAGTCGATCAGCCCGCAGCTGGTCCACGCGATGGAGCCCGCGCTGCGGGACGCGTACATCCAGGCGTACGCCGACGCGATGCCCCGGATCTTCCTCTACCTCGTGCCGGTCCTCGTGCTCGGCCTGTTCTTCGCCTTCTTCCTCAAGGAGAAACCGCTGGTGTCCCACAGCCCCGAAACCGCCGCAGGACCCGAAGCCGCCACCGAGTACACCCCGATCCCCTCCGCCCGCACCGACCCGGCCGCCCCGTCCGCCGGCTACCTCTCCGGTGTCCCCGTCTCGGGCACCGTCCAGCACTCCGACGGTACGAAGGTGCCGCGCGCCGCCCTCACCCTCATCGACGTCCAGGGCCGGCAGGTCGGCCGGGGCGCCAGCGGCGACGAGGGGCGGTACGCCCTCAGCGTGCCGGGCGTCGGCTCGTACGTCCTGATCGCCGCCGCCGGAGGCCACCAGCCGCAGGCCGTCAGCGTCACCGTCGGCGAGCGCCCGGTCGAGCTGGACGTGGTGCTCGGCGGCGCCGGCCGGCTCGCGGGCACCGTCGTCACGGCGGACGGTGTCCCCGTGCGGGACGCGGCCGTCACGCTGACCGACGTACGCGGCGAGGTCGTCGCCTCCACGCGCAGCGGCCGCGAGGGCGGCTACGTGATCTCGGAGCTGGTCGCCGGCGAGTACACCCTCGCCGCCTCCGCCCCGGCCTTCCGGCCCGCCGCGCTGCCGGTCAGCGTGCAGGCGGCCCGGGAGACCCGGCAGGACATCGAACTGGCCGGCGGCGCCGTGCTGCGCGGGATCGTCCGGGCCACCGGCGGGCGGCCCGTCGAGGACGCCCGGGTCACGCTCCTGGACGCGGCGGGCAACGTCGTGGACACCGTGACCACCGGGCCGGACGGGGCGTTCCGCTTCGTGGACCTGTCCACCGGCGAGTACACCGTGATCGCGGCCGGCTACCCGCCCGTCGCCACGGTCCTCCAGGTCGCGGGCGGCGGACGCACCGAGCGCGACCTCCAGCTGGGTCACGAGGACTGAACTCCCCGGGCACGGCGAGCCGGTGCGCCCGGAGTGCGCGGGCGCACCACCCCCGTGGGGGATTCCGCCGATGACCCGCGGGCGCCGGTCGCAGCCCCGTACCGTGGAGTCACGCGCCGCGGAATGCCGCGGTGAGGAAGGAGCCTTCACCTCATGGACCTCGGTGTGCCGCCGCAGAGGACACCACAGCCGGGTGACGGCACGGCGGGCCGCGTGCCGCTCGCCGTGGCCGTGGTCGACGCGGAGGGGCTCGTCTCGCACTGGTCGTCCGGGGCGAGAAGGCTCTTCGGCATCAGCCGCGAGGATGCGGTCGGCTGCCCCGCGGGTGAACTCCTGCCGGTGTCCGGTGTGCTGGGCGTGGACGGCGCACCCGCGGAGTACGACGAGGGTCCCGCGCTGGACAGCTCGCTCAGCGGGGACTTCCCCTACCCGGCGTCGGGCCGGGCCCGCCTCGGCGAGCCCGGGCACGGCAGGATCGACGTGCTGTGGTGGGCCTACCCGCTCGCCGGCCCCGGACCGGCCCGGCTGCTGGTGCTCGCCGCCGACTGCGCACACCTGCGCGACGCCGAGCACGGCGAGGACCGCCCGGCCCGTACGGTCTCCCCCGGCTTCGCCCTGCACACCGACTTCCCCGGCCACCCCGAGCTGTCCGCCAGGCTGCCCGAGATCCTGCCGAACATGAGTGTCCAGGAGGCCACCGGGATCGTCACCCAGGTGCTCGAACTGGGGTACCCGGTCCTGGAGTTCAGCCACCACCAACGCATCCCCGTCACCCCGGACTGGGGTGTCCCCAAGCGCGCCGGAGGGCCGTCGGTGCGGGAGGAGCGGTACGGCGAGGAGCCGGCGGTGCTCCCGCCGCGGGCCGCGCCCCGGCCCGAGCTGGACCTCGAATACGCGGCGGTCCGCGAACGGCTGGAATTCCTCAACGAGGTGAGCGGCCGCATCGGCACATCGCTCGACCTGGAACGCACCATCCGCGAGGTCACCAGTGCCGCCGTCCCCCGCTTCACCGATTTCGCCGGCACGCATCTGCGCGCCGCCGTCCTCGCCGGTGAGGGCTTCCCCGACGGACCGCCCGACGTCACCACCGTCTGGCACCGCGTCTGGGTCGAGCACAACGACGAACCGGGCCGCTGGGACGACACCGTGCCCGTCGGCGAGGCCATCGCCTTCCCCGAACACACCCCGTTCTTCCAGTGCATGGTCACCGGCGAGCCCGTCATCGTGCCCCATGTGAGCGAGGAGCTGAGCAACCGGATCTCCGGCGAGTTCGAGAAGCGGGACCTGCGCCCCCTGATCACACACCGCTCGCTGCTCATCGTGCCGCTCAAGGCCCGTGACGTGGTCCTCGGCTTCATGGTCCTGATGCGCCGCCCCGGCCGCGAGCCCTTCGACGACATGGACCGCACCACCGGAGCCGAACTCGCCGCGCGCGCCGGGCTCGTCCTGGACAACGCCCGCATGTACACGTACCAGGAGAACGTCGCGGAGACGCTCCAGGACAGCATGCTGCCCAAGGTCGAACCCCGCATGGCCGGGTGCGACATCGCGACCCGCTATCTGCCGGGCACCCGGCTCGGGCGGATCGGCGGCGACTGGTTCGACTCGGTGAAGCTCCCCGGCTCACGCACCGCGCTGGTGGTCGGGGACGTCATGGGTCACGGGCTCAACTCGGCGGCGATGATGGGACAGTTGCGGACCGCCGTGCTGACCATGGCCACCATGGAGATGGAGCCCGCCCAGCTCCTGCGCAACCTGGACGACCTGGCCCAGCGCCTCGGCGAGCAGTACCTCGCGACCTGCCTGTACGCGGTCTACGACCCGATCGCGGGCGAGCTCCAGATCGCCAACGCCGGTCACATCCCGCCCGTGCTGGTCCGTGCCGAGGACGGCCGGGCCGAACTGCTCGACCTGCCGACCGGGGCGCCCATCGGAGTCGGCGGGGTCGCCTTCGAGACCGCCACCGTGCGGGTCCGCCCCGGGGACCGGCTCGTCCTGTGCACGGACGGGCTGGTCGAGGTGCGCGGCCAGGACATCGGGGCCGGGCTCGCCGCGCTCTGCGCCTCCGCCGCCCACCCGGCCGCCTCGATGAACGACGCCTGCGACACCATCATCCGCGCCCTGAACACCGGCGACGGCCGCAAGGACGACGTCGCCCTGCTGATGGCCCGGCTCAACGGCATCGCGGACGAGGACGTCGCCGAGTGGCAGCTCGCCCTCGACCCCCGCGAGGTGTCCCGGGCCCGCCGCCTCGTGCGCGGCCAACTGCTCGACTGGGAGCTGCCCGACGCGGTGGAGGCGGCCGAGCTGATGGTCAGCGAGCTGGTCACCAACGCCTTCAAGCACGGCCGCACCCACCACATCGGGCTCCGGCTGGTCCGCACCGGCGCGCTGCTGTGCGAGGTCAGCGACGACGAGCCGGCCCCCGCCTCGCTCCTCGGCGTCACCGACCACGACGAGTTCGGCCGGGGCCTCATGGTGGTGAGCGCTCTCGCCAAGGAGTGGGGCACCAGCGGCACGGCACGCGGCAAGACCGTCTGGTTCGAGCTGGCCCTGTCCCGGGTGCCCCGGGCCCGGTACAGCCGCCCCCGCTGACAAGGAGATCGCGTCCGCACCCTTGCCCCCGGACACCTCTGGGCAGTAGTCCCTGGCTGAGCAATGTGAGCCTGTACGACGGGACTTGGGAGTACGCATGGGTGTGTCACAGCAGTACCGCGCGGCGTGGGAAGGGTATTGGGCGGCCACGTCGGACGAGCCGGGCGAGGCCATCTGGGACTCCGGCCCGGATCTGAGCGCCGTGCCGCACAGCCGGCTGCTCCTGCCGTACGCCGATGCCACCCTGCCCGTTGTGGACCTCGGCTGCGGCAGCGGCACGCAGACCCGCTACCTCGCCACCCTCTTCCCCCGCGCGATCGGCGTGGACCTCTCCCACGCGGCGATCGAGCACGCCCGGAAGGCGGACCCGGGGGAGACCGCGGCGTACGAGAGGCTCGACCTCACCGACGCCGAGGCCGTGCGCGCCCTGCACGAGCGCGTCGGGGACACCAACGTGTACATGCGGGCGGTGATCCACCAGAGCGACCCCGAGGCCCGCCCGGCCGTCGCCGCCGCCGTCGCCACACTCATCGGCGCGCGCGGCCGGGCCTTCGTCACCGAGCTGACCCCCGCCTCCAAGGACGTCCTGCAACGCGCCGCGCAGGGGCCGGGCGGGCCGGGCCCGAAGCTGCGCCGGGTCTTCGAACACGGGCTGAAACCGGCGAGCGCCACCGACGAGGAGGTCCCGGAACTGCTGGCGGCGGCCGGGCTGACCGTCCTGGACAGCGGTGACACGGTCCTGCCGCAGACCGAGAACCTCCCCGACGGCACCCGGATCGACCTTCCGGCGAGGTGGTTCGTGCTGGCCACGGGCTGACCCCGGGCCGGGGGCGTGCGTACGGCCCCCCCCCGGCCGGGGCGTGTTCCGAAAGTAGCGCCGTCCGCCCGTCGCCCGGCAGGCGGGACTTTCGAAACAGGACCTAGCTCCCCGTCCCGTCCCGGAGCAGCGCCATCAGGGCCCGCGCCCCCGGGCTGAGCGCCCGCGCCTCGGGGAGCACCACGGCACTCTCGTAGTACGCCTCGCCGGCGCCCTCGGGCCGCACCGCGACGAGTCCGCGCGCCTCGGGCTTGCGGGAGAAGTGGTGCGGCACGAGCGCGATGCCCAGCTGCTCGTGCACCAGCTCCAGCAGGCTGTGCACGTCGGTCACCTCCAGGGCCACCGTGCGCCGCACCCCGGCCGCCGTGAACGCCGCGTCGGCCGCGCGGCGCGGACCGAAGTCGGGGTGGAAGTCGATGAACGGCTCACCGGCCAGCTCCGCCCAGTCCGCCCGGTCCGCCGCCGCCAGCCGGTGGCCCGGCGCGCACAGCAGCACCATGGGCTCCCGGGCCAGCGGGACCAGCTCTCCGCGCCAGCCGTCCGGGTCCACGGTCGCGGCGAACGCGATGTCGAGCCGGCCGCCCGCCACCCCCTCCACCAGCCTCGCCGTGCCCTCCTGGCGCAGCCGGATCTCCATGTGCGGGTGGGCGCGGTGGAAGGCGGCGAGCAGCCGGGGGAGCCGCAGCCCGGCCACGCACTGCTCCACGCCCACCGACAGGGTCCCGCGCAGCAGCCCCCGTACCGCGTCGACGGCCTCCTTCGCGGCCCGTACCCCGGCCAGGGTGCGCTCAGCCTCGACCAGCAGGGCGCGCCCCGCCTCGGTCAGCCGTACGCTGCGCGTGGTCCGGCTGAACAGCGGGGTCCGCAGCTCCTGCTCCAGCGCCCGCACGGAGGCGGACAGGCCGGACTGCGAGACGGCGACCCGCTCCGCCGCGCGGGTGAAATGCCGTTCCTCGGCGACGGCCACGAAATGTTCCAGCTGGCGCAACTCCATGATTGAGAACTCTATCCCCTGAATCCAAGCGGAATCTCCTGTTGGACTACTGGATCGAAGTGGGCCAGCCTTGGGGTGTCCTGCCGGTCATGGCCGGAACGCCTCTCCTATGGAGCCCGCATGTACATCCCGTCCGCCGACCGCTACGCGAACATGCCCTACCGGCGCACCGGGCGCAGCGGCCTGAAGCTGCCCGCCCTGTCGCTCGGCCTGTGGCACAACTTCGGCGGGGACCGGACACCGCAGACCCAGGGCGAGATCCTGCGCCGCGCCTTCGACCTCGGCATCACCCACTTCGACCTGGCCAACAACTACGGCCCGCCGCCCGGCTCCGCCGAGACCGCGATGGGCAGGGCGCTCGCCACGGACTTCGCCGCCCACCGGGACGAGATCATCGTCTCCACCAAGGCCGGCTACCTGATGTGGGACGGCCCGTACGGGGAGTGGGGTTCGCGCAAGAACCTGCTGGCCTCGCTGGACCAGAGCCTCACCCGGCTCGGCCTGGACTACGTCGACATCTTCTACTCGCACCGGCCGGACCCCGAGACCCCGCTCGAAGAGACAATGGGCGCGCTCGACGCGGCGGTGCGCCAGGGCAAGGCGCTCTACGTCGGCGTCTCCAACTACTCACCCGAGCAGACCCGTGAGGCCGCCCGCATCCTGAAGGACCTGGGCACCCCGCTCCTCATCCACCAGCCGCGCTACTCGATGCTCGACCGCCGGCCCGAGGACGGACTGCTCACCGCCCTGGACGAGCTGGGCGTCGGCTCCATCGCGTACTCGCCGCTCGAACAGGGCATCCTCTCCGACCGCTACCTCAACGGCATCCCGGAGGGTTCCCGCGCCGCCGGCAGCAGCCCCTTCCTGTCGGCCGAGGCGGTGACCCCGGACCTGGTGTCCCGGCTGCGTGAACTGAACGAACTCGCCGCCGCGCGCGGCCAGTCGCTCGCCCAGCTGGCCCTGGCCTGGGTGCTGCGCGGCGGGCGCGTCACCTCCGCCGTGGTCGGCGCGAGCAGCGTCGCGCAGCTGGAGAACAACGTCGAGACGGTCCGGAACCTGGACTTCACCGACAAGGAACTCGCCCGGATCGAGAAGCTGCTGAAGGGCGCCAAGCGGCGCTGACCCGCCGGCGGCCGGACCGGGCGTCGTGGGGATCAGACCTCGTCCGGCCGCAGCAGCAGCTCCAGCAGGCCGGGGAAGCGGGCGCCGAACTCCGCGCGGCGCAGCCGGTTGACCCGTTTGGGCCCCTCGTCGCGCTGCTCGACGAGGCCCGCTCCGCGCAGCACCGTGAAGTGGTGGCTGAGCGCGGCTTTGCCGACGGGGACGTCGAAGCTGCCACAGGTGCGCGTCCAGTCCTCGGAGCACGCCAGCTCGCGGACCAGCTGGAGGCGGACCGGGTCCGCCAGTGCCGACAGTGCGGCGAGCACCGTCACCTCGGCGGGGTCCGTGTGCACGGGGGCGGGCCGGTGTCCGCCCCCCGCCGGCTGCCGGGCCATGGCCCCTCCTGTCTCCTGTGCGGGTCACTTGCCGAGTGTTCGATGAATATCATACAGTCCGAGTGTTCGCTTTTCGTCGAACACTACCTCCAGGGGGCGGTCTGTCATGCGTACGGTCGAGGTCGAGAAGTACGGCGGGCCCGAGGTGCTGACCGTCACCGAGCGGCCCGTGCCGGAACCCGGTTCCGGACAGGTGACCATCGACGCCGTCTACGCGGGCGTCAACTTCGCGGACCTCAAGGCCCGTTCCGAGGGCTACCAGGTGCCGTCGCTGCCCTTCGTGCCCGGCCTGGAGATCTCCGGCCGCGTCCGGGCCGTCGGCGCGGGCGTCGAGGGGCTGAGCCCCGGTCAGGAGGTGACCGCGTTCCTGGCCGGCGGCGGATACGCGGAGGTGGTGACGGTCCCCGCCGCCACCGTCTTCCCGCTCCCGGACGGCATCGGCCTGCGCACGGCGGCCACCCTGCCCACCGTGCTGCCCACCGCACACGCCCTGCTCCACGAGATAGGCCGGCTGCGGGCCGGTGAGACCGTGCTGGTGCAGGGCGCGGCCGGCGGCGTCGGCACGGCGGCCGGGCAACTGGCCCGCGTGTCCGGCGCCGGAGCCGTGTACGGAGTGGTGTCCTCGGCCGGCAAGGCCGCGTACGCCCTCGACCACGGCTACGACGAGGTGTTCGTCGGCGACACCTTCCCGGACGAGGTCCGCCGCGCCACGGGCGGACGGGGCGTCGACCTGGTGCTCGACGCGGTCGGCGGTGACACGCTGCGCCGCGGCCTCGACGTGCTCGCGGTCTTCGGACGCCTGGTCTCCTTCGGCAACGCGGGCGGGGGTGCGCCCTGGCAGGTCGGGCAGCCCGAGCTCTACCCGGGCGGCCGGTCGGTCGCCGGCTTCTCGATCCTCAGCCTCGCGCAGTCCGACCCCGCCGCCCTGCGCGCCCTCGCCGAACGCGCCTTCCGCGCGGTCGCCGACGGCCGGGTGACGCTCCCGGTGACGGCCGAGTTCGCGCTGCGGGACGCGGCCGACGCGCACCGGCTGATGGAGGGACGCACCTCCACGGGCAAGCTCCTCCTGCGCGTCGCCGACTGATCGTCCGCCGGGCGCACACGGCCGCCGGGGCCGTCATTGGAATGGACCTGTGGAGGTCCCGGTACCTCTGGCCTGGGAGTTCATCGGCGCGTACCGTGTGGCCGCATGAAGATCCTCGTCAGCGCCGACATGGAAGGCGCCACCGGCGTGACCTGGCCGGCCGACGTGCTGCCCGGCACGCCGCAGTGGGAGCGGTGCCGCTCCCTGTTCACCTCCGACGTCAACGCCGCCGCCCTCGGCTTCTACGACGGGGGAGCGGACGAGGTGCTGATCAACGAGGCCCACTGGACCATGCGCAACCTGCTCCTGGAGAGACTGGACGACCGCGTCCAGATGCTCACCGGCAAGCACAAGTCGCTCAGCATGGTCGAGGGCATCCAGCACGGCGACGTCGACGCGGTCGCCTTCGTCGGCTATCACACCGGGGCCGGTACGGAGGGCGTCCTCGCCCACACCTACCTCGCCAACTCCATCACCGGGGTGTGGCTGAACGGCGTAAGGGCCGGCGAGGGCCTGCTCAACGCCCATGTCGCCGCCGAGTACGGCGTCCCCGTCGTCCTCGTCACCGGTGACGACCTGACCTGTGCGGACGCCGAGGGGTACGCCCCCGACGCGGCGAAGGTGGCCGTCAAGGACTACGTGTCGCGGTACGCCGCCGTCTGCCGCACCCCCGCCCGTACCGCCGCCGACATCCGGGCGGCCGCCGCCCGGGCCGTCTCCCTGGCCGGCCGGTACACGCCGGTGGAGGGCGGCCCGTTCGCCGTGGAGCTGGAATTCGACGCCGAACACCTGGCCGCCGCGGCCACCGTCGTACCCGGGGTGGCGACGAGCGGCGAGAGGCGGGTCTCCTACACCAGCGCGACGATGTACGAAGGTATCCGCACGTTCAAGGCGGTGACGACGATCGTCTCGTCCGCCGTGGAGGAGCAGTATGGCTGAGGCGACCGCCCCCCAGGACTCCGTCGACGCCCTGGCGCTCGACGAAGCGGTGACGTTCACCTCCGAGCTGATCCGCATCGACACCACCAACCGGGGCGGTGGCGACTGCCGCGAACGCCCCGCCGCCGAGTACGTCGCCGAGCGCCTGGCCGCCACCGGCCTGGAACCCGCGCTCCTGGAACGCACCCCCGGCCGTACCAACGTGGTCGCCCGGATTCCCGGTACCGACCCGTCCGCCCCCGCCCTCCTGGTCCACGGCCACCTCGACGTGGTGCCGGCCGAGGCCGCCGACTGGACGGTGCACCCCTTCTCGGGCGAGGTCCGGGACGGGACCGTGTGGGGGCGCGGCGCCATCGACATGAAGAACATGGACGCGATGGTCCTGGCCGTCGTCCGGTTCTGGGCCCGGGCCGGCATCCGCCCCCGCCGCGACATCGTCATCGCGTACACCGCCGACGAGGAAGCCAGCGCCGAGGACGGCTCCGGCTTCCTCGCCGACCGGCACGCCGCCCTCTTCGACGGGTGCACGGAGGGCATCAGTGAGTCTGGCGCCTTCACCTTCCACGCCGGGCCGAACATGCCGCTGTACCCCATCGGCGCCGGCGAACGCGGCACCGGGTGGCTGAAGCTCACCGCCCACGGCAAAGCCGGCCACGGCTCCAAGGTCAACCGCGCCAACGCCGTCACCGCGCTCGCCGCCGCCGTCACCCGCATCGGCGAGCACGAGTGGCCGGTCCGGCTCACCCCGACGGTCCGCGCCGCGCTCACCGAACTCGCCGCGCTGCACGGCATCCACCCCGACCTCGACGCCCCCGGCTTCGACGTGGACGAACTCCTCGGCAAGATCGGACCGGCCGCGGCCCTCGTCGCCCCGACCGTCCGCAACAGCTCCAACCCGACGATGCTGGACGCCGGTTACAAGGTCAATGTGATCCCGGGCCACGCCACCGCCTACATCGACGGCCGGACCGTCCCCGGCGGCGACGAGGAGTTCCACACCACCCTGGACCGGCTCACCGGCCCCTCGGTCGACTGGGAGTTCGCCCACCGCGAGGTCGCCCTCCAGGCCCCGGTCGACTCACCCACGTACGGCAGGCTCCGGGCCGCCATCGAACGGTTCGACCCGGACGGTCACGTCGTGCCCTACTGCATGTCCGGTGGCACCGACGCCAAGCAGTTCTCCCGGCTCGGCATCACCGGCTACGGCTTCTCGCCGCTGAAGCTGCCCGTCGGCTTCGACTACCAGGCCCTCTTCCACGGCGTGGACGAACGCGTCCCCGTCGACGCGCTGCACTTCGGCGTCCGGGTCCTGGACCACTACCTGCGCACCGCCTGAACCGCTCGGGGGAGACCGACACCCATGCCCACCGCACAGCCCCACGGCAGCTGGCCCTCACCGATCGACGCCGCACTCGCCGCCTCCCACGACGGACGGCCCGAGTACACCGGCGCGGTCGGCGACGAGCTGTGGTGGACCGAACCGCGCCCCGCCGAAGCCGGCAGGCGCGCCCTGGTCCGCCGCACCGCCGACGGCACCACCACCGAACTGCCCGCCCCCTGGGACGTCCGCAGCCGTGTCATCGAGTACGGCGGACAGCCCTGGGCCGGCACCGAGCGGGCGGAGGGCGGCCCCCTGGTCGTCTTCGTCCACTTCGCCGACCAGCGGCTGTACGCCCACGCGCCCGACGGCGACCGCGAACCGTGGCCGCTCACCCCCGTCTCCGCCGTCGGCGGCGGACTGCGCTGGGTCGACCCGCGCCTCCACCCCGGCCGGGGCGCGGCCGGCGAGGTGTGGTGCGTCCTGGAGGAGTTCACCGGCGACGCGCCCACCCAGCTGCGCCGGGTCCTCGCCGCCGTTCCCCTGGACGGATCGGCGGCCGGCGACCGGTCCGCCGTACGCGAACTCGAGCACGGACGGCACCGTTTCGTCACCGGCCCCGAGGTGTCGCCCGACGGGCGGCGCGCCGCGTGGATCGGCTGGGACCATCCGCGCATGCCCTGGGACGGCACCGACGTGCTGGTCGCGGACATCGGTGACGACGGCACCTTCCAGGACGTCCGGGCCGTCGCCGGCGGCCCCGAGGAATCCGTGCCCCAGGTCCAGTGGACCGCCGACGGGCGGCTGCTCCTGGCGAGCGACCGCAGCGGCTGGTGGAACCTGTGCCGGCTCGACCCGGACAGCGGCGAGATCCGGGAACTGTGCCCGCGCGAGGAGGAGTTCGCCGGCCCGCTCTGGAAGATCGGGCTGGTCTGGTTCCGCCCCCTGGAGAACGGGCTGATCGCCGTCCTGCACGGCAAGGGCACCACCACCCTCGGCATACTCGACCCGGAGACCTGCGAGCTGGTCGACATCGCCGGGCCGTGGACCGAGTGGGTGCCGACGCTCACCGTGCGCGGCTCCCGTGTCACCGGCGTCGCCGCGAGCCCGCACAGCGGCTACGAGATCGTGGAGCTGGACACCGCCACCGGCCGCACCCGGGTCATCGGCACCCCCCACGAGGACGCGGTCGACCCCGCGTACTACCCGGAACCCGTCCTGCGCACCTTCACCGGGCCCGGCGGACGCGAGATCCACGCCCAGATCTACCCGCCGCGCAACCCCGGGCACCAAGGGACCGCAGGCGAGTTGCCGCCCTATGTGGTGTGGGCCCACGGCGGCCCCACCGGGCACGCGGCGCTCGTCCTGGACCTGGAGATCGCCTACTTCACCTCACGCGGCATCGGCGTCGCCGAGGTCAACTACGGGGGCTCCGCCGGATACGGCCGCGCCTACCGCAACCGGCTGCGCGAGCAGTGGGGCGTCGTGGACGTCGAGGACTGCGCCGCCGTCGCCGGGACGCTGGCCGCCGAGGGCACCGCCGACCCGGACCGGCTCGCCATCCGGGGCGGCAGCGCCGGCGGCTGGACCAGCGCAGCCTCGCTGACCGGCACCGACGTCTACGCCTGCGGCACCGTCATCTACCCGATCCTCGACCTCGCCGGCTGGGGCACCGACGAGACCCACGACTTCGAGTCCCAGTACCTGGAATCGCTGGTGGGCCCGCTCGCCGAGGTCCCCGAGCGCTACCGGGAACGCTCCCCGGTCGGCCGCACCGACCGGCTCACCGCGCCGTTCCTGCTGCTCCAGGGCGAGGACGACCCCATCTGTCCGCCCGTGCAGTGCGAACGCTTCCTCGCCGCCGTCGAGGGGCGAGGCATCCCGCACGCCTACCGCACCTACCCGGGCGAGGGCCACGGCTTCCGCCGCGCCGGCACGATGATCGACGCGCTGGAGTCCGAGCTCTCCCTCTACGCCCAGGTGTTCGGCTTCGACCGGCCCGACGTGGCCGTCCTGGAGCTGAAGCGGTGACCCTCACCCCGCTGGCCCGCCCCGCCCGGCTGCGCCCCGGGGCCCGGGTCGCCGTGGTCTCGCCGAGCGGACCCGTCCCCGCCGACCGGCTGGAACCCGGCCTGGACATCCTGCGCGGCTGGGGCCTCGACCCCGTGCCGATGCCCCATGTGCTGGATGTGCACCGCGACCTGGACTACCTCGCCGGTACGGACGAGGCCCGGGCCCGGGACCTCCAGGACGCGTGGTGCGACCCGGCCGTGGACGCGGTGATCTGCGCGCGCGGCGGGTACGGGGCGCACCGCATGGTCGACCTGGTGGACTGGGCGGCGGTGCGCGCCGCCGGGCCCAAGGTGTTCGTCGGCTACAGCGATGTCACCGTGCTCCACGAGGCGTTCGCGCTGCGGACCGGTTTCGCCACCCTGCACGGGCCGATGGCGGGGACCGAGACCTTCCTCAAGGACCCCCGCACCCAGGAGTCGCTGCGGGCCACGCTCTTCGAGCCCGGTACCCGGCTGACCCTGGGCCTGGAGGAGGCGCGGGCGCTGGTGCCGGGCCGGGCGCGCGGCATCACCTACGGCGGCTGCGTGAGCCTGCTCGCCGCCGACCTGGGCACCCCGCACGCCCGTCGCTCGGCCCGGGGCGGGCTGCTCCTCATCGAGGACACCACCGAGGACCCGTACAGCCTGGACCGCATCCTCACCCAGCTGCTGCGGGCCGGGGCGCTCGACGGGGTCGCCGGGGTGGCCTGCGGGTCCTGGGCGGGGTGCGGGCCCTACGAACGGGTGCGGGCGGTGCTCGCGGACCGGCTGGGTGCGCTCGGCGTCCCGGTCGTGGAGGAGCTGGGCTTCGGGCACGGGCCCACCGGGCTCACCGTCCCGCTCGGGGTGCCGGCGGTGCTCGATGCTCCGGTGGACGGCGGTCCGGCCACCCTCACGGTCGAGGTACCCGCACTGCTCTGACCGGCCGGTGCCCCTGCCTCCGTCACCCGAATGGCCGAACATCTCCGCCCGCGGGGACGGGGGCGGAGCCATCCTGGAGCCCCGGGCGACGGCCGTACCAGGGCCGGGAAAGGGGCTGCTCATGAGCCCGAAGGACGTGTCGAGCAGCGGGAAGAGCGGCAGCGGGGCCTTCACCCCGGCCCGCATCCTGGTCCTCGTGATCGCGGTCCTGTCGATCGTGTTCATCGCCGAGAACACCAAGGACGTCGAGGTCCGCCTCATCGTCCCGCTGGTGACGGCGCCGCTCTACGTATGGCTGGTCGTGATGTTCCTGGCGGGCATGGCGTGCGGCGCCTATGTCTTCCGCAGGCGGTCCAGGTAGAAGCGCGGCAACGGCCGTGCGGGCAGGGTGCACAGGCCCTGCCCGCACGGCCGCTCTAAGCTGGGACGATGTCCGACACCCGCCACCTCGCCGAGGGACCGCGCGCGGCGATCCGCCCCTTCACCCCCGGCGACGCCGACGAGTTCACCGCCCGGGCCCGGGAGAGCACCGCTCTGCACCGGCCCTGGCTGTTCCCGCCCACCACGCCCGAGACGTACGCCGCCTACGCGGGCGCGCTCATCGAGGACCCGGCGCGGGCCGGGTTCCTCGTCTGCGAACGGGACGCGGCCGGCGGGGCGGGGGCGATCGCCGGGTTCATCAACATCAACAACATCGTCGCCGGAGCCTTCCGCTGCGGCGCCCTCGGCTACGGCGCCTTCGCGCACGCGGCCGGGCGCGGCCTCATGGGCGAGGGGCTGGGCCTCGTCCTGGACCACGCCTTCGGCCCGCTCGCCCTGCACCGCCTCGAAGCCAACATCCAGCCGGACAACGAGGGGTCGATCGCGCTCGTGCGCGGGGCGGGCTTCCGGCTGGAGGGCTACTCGCCGGACTTCCTGCACATCGACGGCGCCTGGCGCGACCACGAACGCTGGGCGATCACCGCGGAGATGCGCCGCCCCGCTTGACGCCGGCTACTTGACCAGGCTGCGCGCCGCGTCCGCGATGTGCGTGCGCGAGATCCCCGCCGCGTCGAGCAGCTCCGCCGTGGTGCCGGACCCGGGCAGGTCGCTCCCGGCGAGGTGGACGAAGCCCGGGTGGCTGCCGGACTCCGCGAGCGACGACAGCACCGCCTCGCCGATGCCGCCCTCCGGGTGGTGGTCCTCCACCACGACCAGGGCCCCGGTCTCGCGGGCAGCGAGAGCCAGCGCGTCGGCGTCGATCGGCTTGACGGAGTAGAGGTCGATGACCCGGGCCCGTACGCCGTCCTCGGCCAGCAGATCGGCGGCGGCCAGGCACTCGTGCAGCGTGACCCCGGCGCTGACCAGGGTGACCTGGTCGTCGTCGCCGTGGCGCAGCGTCTTCGAGCCGCCCACGGGGAACGTCTCCCCGCTCCCGTACAGCACCGGGTACGCGCCGCGCGTGGTGCGCAGGTACGAGATCCCGTCGATGTCCGCCATGGCCACGGTCAGGGCCGCCGCCGAGGTCGCGTCGCTCGGGTAGAGCACGGTCGAGCCGCGCACCGCGCGCATCATCGCCAGGTCCTCGACGCCCATCTGAGAGGGCCCGTCCGCGCCGATCTCCACCCCGCTGTGCGTCCCGCAGAGCGCCATCGTGATCTCCGAGACGGCCGCCATGCGGATGAAGTCGTGTGCCCGGGTGAGGAACGCCGCGAACGTCGTCGCGTACGGGCGGAAGCCGCGCACGGCCATGCCGACGGCCTCGGCGACCATCTGCTGCTCCGCGATGTACGTCTGGAAGAAGCGGTCCGGGTACGCCTTCTTGAAGTCCTCCGAGTGTGTGGAGTTGCCGACCTCGGCGTCCAGGGCGACGACCTCGGGCCGTACCCCGAGCGCCACCAGCGCCTTGCCGAAGGCGACCCGGGTGGCGACCTCGTCCCCCTTCTCGAAGCGCGGCAGCTCCACGGCTCCGCCCGTGCGCTTCGCGGCGGGGGCGGCCTTCGGCGGCCGGGGGCCCTCCACCCGCAGGTCACGGACGCCGCCCAGCTCCTCGACCGCGCGCTCGGCGAGGTCCTCGGGGAGCGGCTTGCCGTGCCAGCCCTCCTTGTCGGCGACCTCGCTCACCCCGCGCCCCTTGACCGTCTTCGCGACGATCACGGTGGGAGCGCTGCCGTCCGCCGCCGTCTTCAGGGCCCGGTCGACCTCGGCCAGGTCGTGGCCGTCGACCACGAGGGCCCGGCAGCCGAACGCCTCGACGCGGCGCGCGTAGGTGCCGGTGTCCCACTCCAGCTCGGTGGGGCCGGACTGGCCGAGGCGGTTGACGTCGATGATCGCGGTGAAGTTGCCCAGCTTGTGCTGGCCGGCCTTGTCCAGGGCCTCCCAGACGGACCCCTCGGCCATCTCGCTGTCCCCGCACAGCACCCACACCCGGTAAGGCTGCTTCTCCAGGTCCCGCCCGGCGAGCGCGATGCCCACTCCGTAGGCGATGCCCTGGCCCAGCGAGCCGGTCGCCACGTCCACCCAGGGCAGCTCGGGTGTGGGGTGGCCCTGGAGCCGGTGGCCGAAGCGGCGGTACGTCGTCATCAGCTCCTCGTCGGTGACGGCACCGGCGGCCTTGAACATGGCGTAGAGCAGCGGCGAGGCGTGGCCCTTGGAGAAGACCAGGTGGTCACCGGCCGGATTCTCGGGCGCGTCCCAGTCGTACCGCAGATGCCGGGTCATGAGGACCGCCATCAGATCGGCCGCCGACAGGCTGGACGTGGGGTGCCCGGACCCCGCCGAGGTGCTGGCGCGCACCGAGTCCACCCGCAGCTGCTGGGCGAGCTCGAAGATTTCGGTGAGATCGCTGTCGGGGCCGAGTGTGCTGGTCTGTTCGCTGGTCATGGGCCGGACCTTTCGCGTGAGGGCGGGACGACGGAACGGGTTCCCGAATCCGGGCGGTCCATCACCTTCCGGGGGCAGGTTGCCCTCGTTTGCGCTGTGGGGCCTGCCGGCCGACGCCCGCGCGCTGGCCGGCAGACCCCGTCCGTCAGGCGTCGGCCCGGCTGCCCCGTACGACGCAGGAGCGGCTGTTCTCCCAGCCCCAGCCGTCGCCGTCGGGGTCGGAGGAGGCGTTGGCGCAGTACGGGTATCCGTTGGGAGCCGTACCCGTGCCGGAACCCGTGTCCGGTGCGCTGCCCCGTACGACGCAGGAGCGGCTGTTCTCCCAGCCCCAGCCGTCGCCGTCGGGGTCGGAGGAGGCGTTGGCGCAGTACGGGTATCCGTCGGGAGCCGTACCCGTGCCTCCGTCACCGCCGCTCGAACCGCTGCCGTAGACCGTGGCGCGGACGGAGGTGGCGACGATGCCGTTGCTGCCGTTGAAGAGGCGGTCGCCCCAGCTGGTCAGCGAGTTCGGGTCGAATCCGTTGACGAGGTCGAGGTACTCGACTCCGCCGCCGTTGCCGCTCCACGACCAGCCGATGTAGCCGAGCCGCAGTGACTGGGCGGTGGCCATGATCGCGTCCTCGTCCGGGTTTCCGTCGCTGTGCGCGTTGCCGAACTCGCCCACCACGACGGGGAGCGCGTGGTCCACGAAGTGGTTCAGGTAGTCCCGCACCTCGGCGGCCGTGTCGTAGACCCCGTACATGTGGATGGAGAAGACGGTGTTGCGGTCCGGGTCGGAGGCGAAGACGGAAGCGGCGTTGTCCCGCATGGTGCCGGACCAGTCCTGGCCCCAGTTCGGACCGTCCACCATCAGGGCGTGCCGCAGCCCGGCGGCGCGCAGCTTGCCGATGGCGTTCTTGGTGGCCGAGGTCCACCCGGTGTAGCCCGTGTTCCCGAACGGTTCGTTGCCGATGTTGACGACGACGTAGTCCTCCTGGCCCTCCAGCGCGCTCTTGACGCTGATCCAGTAGTCGGCCGCCTTGTCCAGCGACGTGGCGGCGGAGTCCTCGCCGTAGCCGGTGGTGTCGTGTGCCTCCAGCACGCAGATGACCTTCGCGGCCTTGCACTGCGCGATGAGCGAGGACACCTGCGACGTGGTGGTCTTCGTCCAGCGGTCGCCGCTGCCCAGAACGACGCGGACCGTGTTGGCCCCCTTGGCGGCGATGTCGGAGATGGCGGTGGTCTGCTCCGGGTACCAGGCGTACGCGTGGTTGACGCCGCGCATCACGAACTCGTTGCCGTTGGCCTCGTACAGCCGTCCGTCGCTGACATGGAGACCCGTGTCGGCGGCCTGTGCGGCACCGACGGGACCGAGGACGGACAACAGGACGCCGGCCACGCCGGTGGCCAGGGCCGTGACGGTCGCGAGCAGGGAGCTTCCGGGGGGTTTCTTCATGGGGCTCTCCTCAGGGGGCATGGGTGAGAGGTCCGCAGCCGCTCGACGGGGACCCGGGGCACTCCACGTTGTGGACAACGTTGTCAGAAGTGGCACCCGGGCGGGTGGCTGACGGGTGGTCAACCTGCTGGAGCGGAGGGGGAATCGGGCTCGCCGCGCGGTGTTCGGCACCGGCCCGGCGTTGCCCTCATATGAGGCACTGGATGTTCCATTCATGTCAATAGACGTGTCGCCCGTATTTCGTTCACGGTTTCCCCGCCGCGAAGCGGTCGGGGGAAATGAGGGCTGTTGAAGGTGCATTCGCGAGGCATCCCGAGGTCGCCCGAAAGTGCGAAATTTGCCAAACCATTACTCAACTTGCTCAACAAGGCTAGACAACGTTGTCAAGGGCGGGCAGAGTACGGCCGGGGGCGATGTGCGTCCCGGCATGGAAGGGCGGAACAGCAATGGTGTACGGAGCACTTGACATAGGTGGGACCAAGATCGCCGGGGCGCTCGTGGACGAGAACGGGCGCCTGCTCACGCGCGTCCAGCGGCCCACCCCCGCCCGGCGCCCCGCCGAGGAGATGGCCGCCGCCGTCGCGGCCGTACAGGGCGAGCTCGCGGCTCATCCGGCGTGGGCCGGCGTCACGTGCCTGGGGATCGCCAGTGCGGGGCCGGTCGACACGGCCGGTGGCACCGTGAGCCCGGTGAACATTCCGGCGTGGCGGGAGTTCCCGCTGGTCGAGCTCGTCCGCAGCCATCCGGAGACCCCGGCGGGCGTCGAGCCCGTCCTCGTCGGGGACGCCGTGGCCATGACCGCCGCCGAACACTGGCTCGGCGCCGCGCGCGGTGTGGCCAACGCCCTGTGCATGGTGGTCTCGACGGGCGTCGGAGGCGGCCTGGTCCTGGACGGCAGGGTGCACGGCGGCCGGACGGGCAACGCCGGGCACATCGGTCACATCACGGTCGATCTCGACGGCCCCCGCTGCCCCTGCGGTGCGCCGGGCTGCGTGGAGACCTTCGCCAGCGGGACGGCCATCGCGGCCCATGCCCGGGCACTCGGCTGGACCGCGCCGCCGGGCGTCGCGCCGACCGCGGCCGCGGTCGCGGAGGCGGCCCGCGGCGGCGACGCGCGGGCGCGGGCGGCCTACGACCGTGCCGCGCGCGCCCTGGCCGCCGCGATCGCCGCGACGGCGGCACTCGTGGAGCTGGAGCGCGTGGTCATCGGCGGCGGGGTGGCTCAGGCGGGAGAGGTCCTGTTCGGCCCGCTGCGGCGGCGACTGGCCGACTACGCCGTCCTCGACTTCGTGCGCGACATCCCCGTGGTCACCGCCGGCCTGGCGCTGGACGCCGGGCTCGTCGGCGCCGCGGCCGTCGCCGCGTCGGCACTGGAGTCCCGTCCCGTGCCCGCCCTGCACTCCTGATGCCGGCCGAACCGGGCACGGCCGACCGCCGGCCGGAGCCGTAAGGACCTCTCACATGGACCCACTCGTCAACACCGTCCGCCCCTACGCCTGGGGCTCCACCACGGCGCTGCCCGGCCTGCTGGGGGTCGCCCCGGACGGACGGCCGCAGGCGGAACTGTGGATGGGGGCTCATCCCGCAGCCCCCTCCCTGGTCCGGCGCTCCGAGGGCGACCTGCCGCTCGACGCCGTGATCGAGGCCGCGCCGGCCGCCGAGCTGGGCGACACGGTCCTCCGCCGCTTCGGCCCCCGGCTGCCGTTCCTCCTCAAGCTGCTCGCGGCGGATGCGCCGCTCTCGCTCCAGGTCCATCCCGACCTGGCCCGGGCCGCGGCCGGTTTCCGGATCGAGAACGCCGCCGGCGTCGCGCTCGACGCTCCGCACCGCAGCTACCGCGACGACAACCACAAACCGGAGATGGTCGTCGCCCTCGGCGCGTTCGAGGGGCTGTGCGGCTTCCGGACGCCGTCGGAGTGCGCCGGGCTGCTCACCGTCCTTGGCGTCGACGAACTCGCCCTGTACTGCAAGGTCCTGCGCACCCAGCCGGAGGAGGACGCCCTGCGTGCGGTGTTCTCCGCCTTTCTCGCGCCTCCGCCCGGTCTCGTCGCGGCGGTGGCCGGCGCGGTCGCCCGCGCGGCGCGGCGAGAGGGCCCGCACCGGGCGGACTTCGCCCTGTACGACTCGGTCGCGCGGGCGTACCCCGGGGACGCCGGGCTGCTCGCGGCCCTGATGCTGCGGACCGTCCGGCCGGCCCCGGGCGAGGGGCTCTTCCTGGGTGCGGGTGTTCCGCACGCCTATGTGCGAGGGCTGGCCGTCGAGATCATGGCCGCTTCGGACAACGTGCTGCGCTGCGGTCTGACGTCCAAGCACGTGGACACCGCGGAACTCCTGCGCGTGGTGCGGTTCGACGCTCGCCCCGTACACGTCCTGCGGCCGTCCCCGGACGGGCCGGAGGACGTGTACCCGGCGCCGGTGGACGATTTCCGGCTCTCGCGCGTCCGGGTGGTGCCGGGCGGCCCTGCCGCGGTCCTGGACGCGGCGGCTCCGCACATCCTCGTCTGCACGCGCGGTCACGTGCGCCTGAGCGGTCCGCAGGGTGTCGTACCGCTGCGTCCGGGCGGCTCGGCCTACGCGCCCGCGGGGGAGCGGGTGGTGGTCGAGGGGGACGGAGAGCTCTACCGGGCCACCTGCTGCTGAGAGCCAGGAGCTCAACCGGTTTTGCCATGCGGCGGCCTCCTTCTCCAAAGGTCACGGAGAAGGAGGCCGCATTCTTTTGAGCCGCACCGGGCTGCGTCCGGAGAGAGCGAATGTCCGCTATTTGGTCGCGCCCTGGGCGAAGCCGTTGTAGATGTAGCGCTGGAGGAAGAGGAAGGCGACCAGGGTCGGGACGATGACGAGGACGGCCCCCGCCGAGATGTTCTCCCAGTGGGCTCCGAACGGCCCCTTGAAGCGGAACAGGGCTGTGGAGACCGTGCCGAGCTCCGGTGAGGGCATGTACAGGAAGGGGATGTAGAAATCGTTGTAGACGGTGATCCCCTTGATGATCACCACGGTCGCGATCGCCGGCTTGAGCAGCGGGAAGATGATCTTGCGGTAGATCGTGAACGAGTTCGCCCCGTCCAGTCGCGCGGCTTCGTCCAACGACACGGGGATGCCGCGGATGAACTGCAGGAAGATGTAGATCGAGACGATGTCCGTGCCCATGTACAGCAGGATCGGGGCCCAGCGGGTGTCGAACAGGCCGAAGCTGTTGACGACCTGGAAGGTCGCGACCTGCGTGGTGACTCCGGGCACGAGGGTGGCGATCAGGAAGAGGGCCATCACGAGCTTCCTCGCCCGGAAGTGGAATCGGTCGATGGCGTAGGCCGTCATCGAGCCGATGAGCACGGTGCCGGTGATGGAGAAGAGAAGGATGAACGCGGTGTTGCCGAAGGCAGTGAGCATCTGGCCGTCGGAGAACGCGGTCGCGTAGTTGTCGAAGTTCAGCCAGTTGCCCGGAAGCGACAGCGCTCCGCCGTCGGTGGCCTCCGAGGATGTCTTCAGTGAGGTGAGGAAGACGACCGCGAGCGGGAGGACCACCACCAGGGAGGCCGCGACGAGTGACACGTAGACGAGTGTCCGACCGATCCGGCCGCGGGTGCGGACGTGTCGCCGACCGGGTGCGGTGCGGACTCGGTCCGCGGTCTTCGGGGCCGAGGTCTGCGAGGCCGTGGTCATACGAGGTCCACCTTTTCGTCGGGCACGAGCCGGCGCTGGATCCAGGTGATCAGCAGAATGATCAGCAGCAGCACCACGGCGGCCGCCGATGCCAGCCCGGTCTTGTTGAACTGGAACGCGAGCTTCACGGTCTGGATGACGAACGTGGAGGTGCCGGTCGCGCCCCCGGTCATGATCCAGGGAATCTCGAACACCGCGAGCGATCCGGAGATCGCGAGGATGACGCTCAGGCTGAGCACCGGCCGGATGCTCGGAGCGATGATGTGCCGGAACTGCTCCCACTTGTTCGCGCCGTCCAGCTGGGCGGCTTCGTACAGCTCGCCGGGAATGGACTGGATCGCGCCGAGGAACAGGACGAAGTTGAGCCCGGTGAAACGCCACACCGAGACGCCGGCGAGGGACGTGTTGGCCGAGGCCGGGTCGCCCAGCCACGCATGGTCGGGGCTCTGGCCGAACCAGGAGAGCACCGTGTCCAGGGTGCCGCCGTCCTGGAAGAAGTACAGGAAGACGAAACCGATGGCCACGCCGTTGATGAGGTAGGGGAAGAAGAGCAGCCCCTTGAACAGGTTGCGGAACCGCAGGTCGAAGCTGAGCACGGTGGCGAAGTACAGCGCGACCACGATCTGCACCACGGACGCCGCGAGGTAGTAGAAGCTCACGAAGAAGACCCGGAACAACTCGGGCCGGGTGAAGATCTGGACGTAGTTGTCCATGCCCGTGAAGTTCCGGTCGGGGCTGATCCCGTCCCAGTCCGTGAAGCTGTAATAGATCATGTTCCCCACCGGCACGTAGGTGAACGTGATCAGGAGGGCCAGCGGCGCCAGCAGGAACAGCCATGGCGTCGCGCGGCGGAGCGACCGGCCCCGGGTCCTGCGCGTGCGAGGGCTGCCGCCCGTGGGGGAGGTGCCGCGCCGCCGGCGCGTCGCAGGGCGCTTTGTCACGCTCACCGCCTCGGTCGTCTCTGTCATGTCGGGCCTTTCGTCGTCCGCGTCGGTCATCCGGTGTGCGCGGGGCGGGGCCCGGCCGGTCTCCC
>NZ_JBMNDO010000179.1:0-11861 GCF_052542855.1 Streptomyces sp. SAS_281 | reverse complement strand
TCGGGGGGGGCCCCCGCTTTGGCCGAAGGCGCCTTCCGCGCATCAGCGAGGAGGGCGCCGGCGGCGTAGTGATCAGTACAGGCCGTTGTAGATGTTGTAGCCGTAGCCGATCTGTACGCGCTTGCTGATCGTGCCGGTCCCGGTGGACGTGTAGCGGTACAGGTCGCCGTAGCCGTTGACGCCGACCAGGTCGGCCCTGCCGTCCCCGTTGATGTCGCCGGGCGCGGCGAACTTGTTGTAGATGTCGAAGCCGGAGCCGATCTTCACGCGCGCCTTCAGTGGCGAGGACGCCTGGCCCGTGCCCTCGTACAGGTAGAGCGTGCCGTCCTTGGCGATGGCCACCACATCGGTCCTGCCGTCATCGGTGAGGTCGCCGGCGCCGACGATGTGGCGGTACGTGCCGTAGCCGTAGCCGACCTTGATCTTGGCGCCGAACTCGGTGAGGCCGTTGCCCGGATACAGGTACAGGTCGCCCTTGGTGTCGCGGGCCAGCAGGTCGCCCTTGCCGTCACCGCTCAGGTCGCCCGGCCCGATGAGATCGTCGTAGCCGCCCCAGCCGCTGCCGAAGGAGTGGTCCCCGATGGTCAGCCGACCGTCCTTGACCCAGAGTTCCTCGGGTCGGCCGTCGGAGTCGAGGGAGGAGACGAGCCGCTTCATCGGCCCGGCCTCGGCGACGTTGCGGAGCCCGCGGGAGGCGAACTGTCCGTTGTTCTTGGAGTCGTACCACCACCAACGGTGGTCGTCGGTGGTGCCCACGGCCTCGTGCTTGCCGAAGTCGGGGTTACCGCCCTGGCCGACGAACAGGGCGGCCTTCTGCCAGCCGAAGGCATCGGCGTCACGCGTGCGGAAGCCGCCCTGACCGGTGGACCGGTAGATGTACGTGTCGCCGTTCGGCTTGCGGCCCATGAGGTCGCCGTGGCCGTCTCCGTTGAGGTCGTCGACACCCACGAGCTGGTTGTAGATCTGGAAGCCGTAGCCGATTCTCTTGGTCGGCGTCTTGAAGGGCTTCGCCGCGTCGCCGGTGCCCGCGAAGAAGTACAGGTCGCCGCCCCTGGTGCGGGTGACGACATCGCCGAACCCGTCACCGTTGCTGTCGTTGAGGCCGACGATCTGGTCGTACGTCTCCCAGCCCGAGGCGACCTTGACCGCGGGCGCGAAGGGCTCGCCCTTGATGGCGCCGGTGGAGGCGTGGAGGTAGACGTCCCCGGAGGGCGTGCGCGCGAGCAGGTCGTTGTGGCCGTCACCGGTCAGGTCGCCGGGGGAGAGGATCTTGTTGTACTTCTGCCAGCCGTCACTGGACCACGTGGCGGGGGAGGTCCTCTCCTCGCCCGCGCTCGGGTACAGCGTGAGCGTGCCGGTCGCGGACAGCGTGGCGATCTCGGGCGGGCCGTCGGCGTTGAGGTCGCCCAGCGCGATGATGTCCTTGTGCATCTCCCGCTCGTCGGTGGCGGGGATGCGGAACGGGTAGTCCGGGGTGGACCCGCCCGCCTTGACGTACAGGACGCCGTCCACGCCTCGGTAGAGGAGGTCGTTGTCGCCGTTGCCGTTCAGGTCCAGGCGCGGTTTCGTGCCCGTGGCCGGCGTCTCGGGGCCGCCGGAGCCCTTGGAGGCGTCGTCGGCCGAGGCCGGAGCCGCCAGCAGCATGCCGGCGGAGAGAACGAGTGCGGTGCAGGCCGAGATGCGTCTCGCGCGCTTCGCGCGTGCGAGACCGAAACGGCCGGGTGTAGCGGAAGGCAATGTCCCCCCAGGGATTCTCCGCGTATGGGTGTCACCAGCGGGACGGGAGTGATTCAGGCTTGAATCAGCTGGTGTTCACATCGACCCCCGCCGGCCCTCATTGGAGGGGGCTGTTCTCAGTCATCCTAGGTGCGTTTTCGGCCATCCCCCTCCGGTGTTGGCAAGAACTGACCGGCAGTGGCCACGCGGGGACCGTGTGTCGCAGACGCGTCGGCGGATGCCCGAGGATGCCGACCCAGACGACGGAGCGGGGGCCCCCGTGGTGAAGGGGGCCGCCGCTCCGTTGCGCGCGTCTCTCAGACCGCCGCCGGCGCCTTCGCCGTTTCGGAAGGCGTGGCCGGGTCCGGGGCCGCTGTCGGGGCGGCCTCCTCCTGGCTCACGTTGAACTCCGCCAGGAGTTCCTTGCTGAAGCCGAAGAAGTACGTCGCCAGGAAGCCCGCGAGGTAGCCGACGACGAGGCCGCCCGCGTAGATCGCGATCGTGGCGCCCAGGCCGTGGTTGCCGTCGAGCAGGGGGAACAGGGCCCAGCCGGAGGGGCCGATCGCCGTCGAGCCGACCGCGTCGCCCAGCTGGTTGAAGAAGCCGACGAACGCGCCGCCGAACGCACCGCCCACGCAGGCCGTGATGAACGGGCGGCCCAGGGGGAGCGAGACGCCGTAGATCAGGGGTTCGCCGACGCCCAGGAAGCCGGCGGGCAGGGCGGACTTGATGGTCTTGCGGATCGACTCGTTGCGCGGGAGGCGGAAGTACGTGGCGATGGCCGCGCCGACCTGCCCGGCACCGGCCATGGCGAGGATCGGGAGCAGGACCGTGTAGCCCTGCTGCTCGATGAGCGTGGTGTGGATGGGGATCAGGGCCTGGTGCAGGCCCAGCATGACCAGCGGGAGGAAGAAGCCGCCCAGGATCAGACCCGCGCCCGCGCCGCCGTTGGACAGCAGCCAGTCCGCGAAGTCACCGATCGCGGTGGAGACCTCACCCGCCACGTACATCAGGCCGAAGATCGTGACCAGGCCGGAGATGAGGACCGTCAGCGTCGGCGTGACCAGCACGTCCAGCGCCTCGGGCACCCAGCGGCGGCACCACTTCTCCACGTACACCGCGAGCACCGCCGCGCCCAGGGCGCCGAGGACGCCGCCCTGGCCGGGGGAGAGCTTCTGGCCGAACGCCTCGATGTTCGCGACGCCCGGGAAGACGATGATCGCCGCGACCGCACCGCCCAGGATCGGCGTGCCGCCGAACTCCTTCGCGGTGTTGTAGCCGACGAAGACCGCGATCAGGGCCATGAAGCCGGAGGCCATCGCGGCGAGGGCGGGGGTGACCGAGGGCAGCCATTCGAGGTTGACCAGCAGGCCGTTGAGCCCGGCGATGATGCCGCAGCCGATCAGGGCCGGGATCAGCGGCACGAAGATGTTGGCGATCCTGCGCAGGAACAGCTTGAACGGCGTCGCGTTCTTCGACTTGCGGGCCGCCTTCATCGCGGCGCCCTGCGCGGCCAGCTCCTCCGCCGTGAGCGGGGCGGCGTCGGCCGGGGCGGGGGCGGGGGCCTCGGCCTTGCCCTCCTCGACCAGCTTTTCGAACTCCGGCGTGACGCGGGCGACCGTACCGGGACCGAGGACGATCTGGTACGTGTCGTCCTCGACCACGCCCATGACCGCGGGGACGGCCTTCAGCGCGTCGTCCTGGACGAGCGAACGGTCGTGCAGCCCGAGCCGGAGCCGGGTCATGCAGTGGGCGATGGAGCTGACGTTCGCGGCGCCACCGACGAGCGGAAGGATCGCGGCGGCAGTGGCGCGGTTCTTGTCTTCTGTAGCCATGGTGCGTGGTGCCTTGCTGTGCGGGGGAGAGGTGGTGCAGCAGGTCAGGTGGTGCGGGGGGCGGCGGCGAGCGCGGCGCGGAGGTGGCCGTCCGACTCGGACAGGAGCGTGGCGGCCGTGGGGCCGTCGACCTGGCCGAGGATCGTCAGGATGGCGTTCTTCACCTCGCCGTCCGTGGCGGCGAGCGCCGCCTCGATCTCCTCGTCGGGCGCGCCGGTGGCCAGCGCGACGATGCGCCGGGAGCGGGCCCGCAGCTTCTCGTTGGAGGCGCGCACGTCGACCATGAGGTTCCCGTACGTCTTGCCGAGGCGGATCATCGTGATGGTCGAGATCATGTTGAGCACGAGCTTCTGCGCCGTGCCCGCCTTGAGCCGGGTGGAGCCGGTCAGCAGCTCGGGGCCGACGACGACCTCCAGCGGGTGCTCGGCGGCGGCGCCCAGCGCGGAGGCCGCGTTGCACGACAGGCCGAGGGTCAGGGCGCCCTTCGCCCGGGCGTGCTCCACCGCCCCGATCGCGTACGGCGTGCGGCCCGAGGCGGAGATGCCGACCACCGTGTCGTCGGCGGTGAGCTCCAGCGCCTCCAGGTCGGCGGCGGCCAGCTCCTTGCTGTCCTCCGCGCCCTCGACGGCGGTGACCATGGCGGACGGGCCGCCCGCGATCAGGCCGATGACGTCGGCCGGGTCCGTGTTGAACGTGGGCGGGCACTCGCTGGCGTCCAGCACGCCCAGCCGGCCCGCGGTGCCCGCGCCCGCGTAGATCAGCCGGCCGCCGCGGGCCATGCGCTCGGCGGTGGCGTCGATCGCGGCGGCGATCTCGGGAAGCCGCGCGGCGACGGCGGCCGGGACGGTCTGGTCCTCGCCGTTCATGATCCGGGCGATCTCCGCGGTGGCCAGCCGGTCGATCTCGGCGAGCTCCGGGCGGAACGCCTCGGTGGTGAGGGTCGCGAGCTGGGCGCGCAGCTCGCCGTAGCCGTCGGGGGTGGCGTCGGCGTCGGTGAGGGAGGTCATGGGGAGCGGCTCTGCTTTCTCGTACGGCGTGCGGATGCGGGGCGGGTGCGGGGCGCTGCCGGAGGCGTCCGGGTGACGGTCAGCGGGTACGCGGGGTGTGGCGGTGGGCCAGCGCCTCGTAGGAGGCGGCGAGGGCCGGGGCGGCCGTCTCGTACGTACGCTGGGCGACGCCTATGAAGAGGCAGTCGACCACCAGGAGCTGGCTGGTGCGGCTCGACATGGCGGCCGGGCGCAGCTCGCTCTCGCGTGCCGTGGACGTCGTCAGGACGTGGTCCGCGTACTGCGTGACGGGGCCGTCGGGGCGGCCGGTGATCGCGACCGTCGTCGCGCCCCGGTCGAAGGCGACGCGCAGCGGCTCTATGACGTCGCCCGTCGAGCCGGAGTGCGTGATCGCGATGGCCATGTCGCCGGAGCGGAGCTGCACGGCGTTGGTCACCGCGAGGTGCGGGTCCGTGTGGGAGTGGGCGATGAGGCCGATCCGGGACAGCTTCTGGGCCAGGTCCTGGCCGACGAGGGAGGACGCGCCCACCCCGTAGATGTCGATCCGGCGGGCCGTGGCGGCGGCGGCCACCGCGGCGCCCAGCTGCACCGTGTCGAGCCCGGCGGCCGTGTCGGCGAGGGTCTGCTGCTCGTCGTAGGCCAGCTTGGCGACCACGTCGGCGATGGGGTCGTCCACCGCTATGTCCGCGGTGACGGCGGGGGCGCGGCCGGACTCCTGGTGGGCGGCGAGACCGGCGAGCGCGAGGCGCAGGTCGCGATAGCCCGGATATCCCAGGAGGCGGGCGGTGCGGACCACCGTCGCCTCGCTGGTGCCCGTCAGCTCGGCGAGACCGGTGACCGTCAGGGCGGCGCAGCCCGCCGGGTCGCCGGCGACGGCCTCGGCGACGCGCTGCATCGAGCGGGTCATGGACGGCGCCAGCGTCCGCACCTTGGCGGCGAGGGCCGCCGGGGCCGGCGGCGAGTCCGGAATGAAACTTTCCTTCAGGTCATTGGTCACCCTTGAAAGATATTTTCAAGCCTCGAACCCGTCAACCCTCTTTGGTGTGACCTTTGGAAGAAGCGGTTGACGTTGCGTCGGGGGTCGTCCGCCGGGGGGCCTTCCGCCGGGCGGGTGGACAATGGCTGCATGGAGCAGAATCCGCCGGAGTCCGACCGGCCCGACCGCCTGGAGCAGGCGCTGCACACCGCCCGCGCCCTCGTCATGGCCGACCTCGCCGCCGGAGACGTCGCCGAGGCGCAGATCGTGTCCATGGTCGAGGACGCCGTGACGCACCGCCGCTGGTGGGTGGAGCAGTGGCCGGAGGGCGCGGAGTTCGTCGTCGGCCTCATCGCCCAGGACGTGCAGGACGCGCTTCTCGAGCGGTACGGCCGCTGGCCGCTCTGCCCGGTCTGCGACGCGGGCGACCCGCACGCGCTGGACGTCGAACCGGAGCTCGGGCCGCACCCGCACTGGGTCTGCACCAAGGCCGCCGTGGCGGTCGCCCCGGTCGGCGCGCTCGGCGGGACACTCCGGCGATGACGCGATGACGCTCTACATCGACCCGCCGACCTGGCCCGGACACGGGCGTCTCTGGTCGCACCTGGTCAGCGATGTGTCGTTCGAGGAACTGCACGCCTTCGCGGCGTCCATCGGCGCCCCGGCGCGGGCGTTCGAGCGCGACCACTACGACATCCCGGCCGCGAGTTACGCGGACGCGGTACGGGCCGGGGCGCGGGAGATCGGCTCGAAGGAGCTGGTGCGGCGGCTGACGGAGGCGGGTCTGCGGCGGCCGAAGGGGCGCCCGGCGCCGAAGCCGTAAGCCCCTCAAGCCCCGCCGTAAGCCCCTCAAGCCCCCGCCGAACGCCTCAGGGCCGTATGCATCGGCGCCCTACGCCTCAGCCCGTCGCGCACTCCGTCGACTCCACCGGTGCCCCCTTGGGCGCCCCCGCTCCCTGGGCCACCAGCCGGGAGGCCGCCGAGCCGCGCGCCCGCTGGAGCCGCAGCGAGAACACCACGGTCACCAGCGCCGCCACGGTCATCGCCGCCCCGGCCCACGCGGTCGCTTCGAAGCCGAAGTCCGCGTCGATCACCGTGCCGCCGAGCCACGGCCCGCCCGTGTTGCCCAGGTTGAACGCGGCGGTCGTCGTCGCCCCCGCCAGCGTCGGCGCGGCGCCCGCCACGTTGAACATCCGGGCGTTGAGCGCGGGCGCGGTGTAGAACGCCGAGAGGCCCAGCAGGAACGACAGCGTGATCACGGCCGCCTGGTTCGACGCGAACAGCGCCAGCGCCGCCAGGAAGACCGTGGACGCGGCGATTCCGCTCAGCAGCACCCCGAAGAGGTGCGCGTCCGCGACCCGGCCGCCGATCGTCGTACCGACCAGGGCGCCCACACCGAACAGCGCCAGCACGGTCGGCACCCAGCCGGAGTCCAGACCGGCGACGTCCGTCAGCAGCGGCGCGAGATAGCTGAACGCGCAGAAGACCCCGCCGGCCGCGAGCGCGGTGATCACGATCGACAGCCACACCTGGCGGTCGCGGTAGATGCCCATCTCCCGCTTGAGCTGCGGCTTCTCGGCGGGCAGCGGGATGCGCGGGATCAGCGTCGCCACGCCGGCCAGGGCCACCGCCGAGGCCGCGCCGACCGCCCAGAACGCCGACCGCCAGCCCAGGTGCTCGCCGAGGAACGCACCCAGCGGCACGCCCAGCACGTTCGCGATCGACAGCCCGCCGATCATCACGGCCATGGCGCGGGCCCGCGCGTTCACCGGCACCATCGCGATGGCGACGGCCGCCCCGACCGCCCAGAAACCGGCGCACGCGAAGGCGCTGACCACGCGGGACGCGAACAGCACCTCGTACGTCGGCGCGAGCGCGCCCGCGACCTGGCCGAGGCCGAAGACCGAGATCAGTGCGATGAGCGTGGTGCGGCGCGGCAGCCGCAGCGTCGCCACGGCGAGCAGCGGGGCGCCGACCACCATGCCGATCGCGAACGCGGATATGAGGAGTCCGGCGCGCGGGATCGACACGTCCATGTCGTCGGCGATCGGAGGCAGCAGCCCGGAGAGCATGAACTCGCTCGTGCCCAGGGCGAAGACCGAGAGACCGAGGATGTATACGGCCAGGGGCATACGGGAAGGGGCGCGCACGGCGGAGTCAGGCATGACAGGTGGCAACAGCGGAAACGTTCCTGACATTCCCCGGCCGACGGCAACCGGCCACCGGCTGCGGGCCCTCGGTGCTGGCCCTCGGCCCTCGGCCGCCGCCGGTCCCGGTCAGGGCGTGAGCAGCTCAAGCTCCGTCAGCAGGTTCTGCCGCGCCCTCGGCTCCCACTCCCTCGACCCGTACGGCGTACGGAACAGCTGCGGCAGGCCCAGGAGCTGCCGCAGCACCGCCGCCCTGCCCTCCCGGAACGCCTCCTCCGGGACGAACCCGTACTCCTCACGGACCTGCGCCGCGTACTCCCCGTACTCCTTCGGCGGCGCCGCCAGGATCGCCAGGTCCGCGTCGCACAGCACCTCTCCGTTGGTGTCCCCGGCGGCCGGGTCGTGTGTGACGGTGAGCCGGACGAGCCGCGCGACCTCCCCGGTCACCGCGTCCGGCACCCCGGCCTCCGGGAGCGCCCGCTCGGCGAGCACCGCGCTGCGCTCCTCGTTCTCCGACCGGTCGGGCCGGTACACCGCGTCGTGGAACCAGGCCGCCAGGCGTACGGCGTCCGCGTCGGCCGCATGCCCGGCGAGCGTGTCGACGCGGTCCAGGACCGCCGCGAGGTGGGCGGTCGTGTGGTACTTGCGCTGCGGCTCGGCCCAGCGGGCGAGGAGGTTGTCGGCGTACGGAAGCGGATCGGGGCCGTCCGCCCCGCCCCGGGCCGCGACGAGGGCGTCGTGCCAGCGGGTGCGGAGGGCTTCCTCGTACTGCGCGCGGTCGTCCGTCATGCGGACGAGGGTAGGCCGAAGTGGTCGGTGATGATCCGCAGGGTCACGGCGCCGTCCGCGTTGAACCCGGGCTCCGCCTCGTAACGCGGGGTCTCCCGGCCGACGATTCCGGCGGCCAGCAGCTCGCGTACCAGCAGGTCGCCGTGGCGGCGGGTCTCGCGGCGGGCACCCATGTTGAAGTACGTGGTCGAGAAACCGCGCCTGCTGTGGATGAAGTGGAACGGGTGGGTCTCGCAGTGCGGGACCATGAAGTTCTGCCCATGGGGGCACTCGCAGGCCGGGGTGGAGGCCAGGAACACGGTTTCCAGGGGGTTGGGGCTGCCGAAGCGTTCCTCATAACGGAAACCGGTGAGGTAGCCCGCCCGGGTCGCGAGGTCGCCGCCCTTGGCCGTGGCCGCGTCGTGCGTCAGCCAGGCCCAGCCGTCGGACGCGCCCTGCGTACGGGAGGGGAGGCCCAGGTCCGTGTAGATCCCGCTCAGCGTGGGAAGGTCGAGGCCCCTGGCATACGTGACGAACGTGTCCGGGGCGATGAGGGGTGCGGTCACAGCGCCGCCACCTCCCGGGCGAGCGGCGGCGAGGGCAGACCGAAGCAGGCGGCTATCGCGCGCACGATCCGCTCCTCCTTGTCGGAGTCGTGGGCATCGCAGTCGTGGGCCGGATCGGTCTCCCAGGCGAGGCATTCCGCGTCGGGGCCGATGAGGTTCGCGGCGAGCAGTTCGGCCGACATGTGGTCGGGGTTGTCGCCGACGCGCTGTTCCACGTCCTCGAAGCTGAAGTGGACGATCCACTTCCCGTCGCGCAGGTACGTGAAGTCCGGCCCGTGCGCCTTGGCGCTGCACGGCTCGGTCACGATGACCGCGATCTCGCCCCCGGACGCGCAGAGGCGGGTGTAGTCGATGTTGTCGTAGTCCTGGATCTCCCAGTTGGCCAGGTCATGCACCGCCCATGCCCAGCCCCCCGCCTCCCCCTCGGCAAGCGCCTCACGGTGCTGCTCACGCAGCCCCGCCACGAGCGCGGACCGGGTCAGCCCCCGGGCGAACACGAGGTTGACCTCGTGATTCGGAAACTCGCACACACTGTCGATCCAAGTCATGCGGCGAGCGTAGACGGGGGGAGTGACAACGGGACCGCGAGACGGCCCCGTTGCCGGCCCCTCGGCGTGACGTCAGTGGTCGTTGACGAAGTTCACGGCGTAGGAGCCCTGGCCGCCCTCACCCTCGAAGGTGAGCCCGATGTTGCTGTACTCGTGCAGGTTGTACTTGCCGCCCTGGGAGGCGCGGTGCGTGACGCAGGTGCCCTTGCCCGTCTTCACGGTGGCCTTGTAGTGACTGATGTTCAGGTCCCAGTCGTCGACCGTGACGAAGGCCGCGTGACCGTTCGCCGAGGTGTCGCACACGGAGATGATGTCGCCGTGCTCCTCGACATAGACCCGGACGCCCCTGCCGTTCCAGGTGTGGTCCCAGTTGATGCCGGTCGGCGCTTCGGCGGCGCCGGCGGGTGTGGCGGTGACCGTGGTCAGGCCGGCGAAGGCGGCCGCGCCGAGCAGGGCGGCGGTGCTCCGGCGGCGCAGGCGGGAACGCTTGCCTGCAACGGTGGTCGCGGTGGTGCGCTGCATAGACCCTCTTCGTGCTCGTCGTACGGGACTGACGCGCCGGTCCGGGAGCGGTGGTGCGGTCCTCCGCAGGCCGGGCGCAGGCTACGACGCGTGTGAGCGGTGATCCGGTTGCGGCGGGACACATATTCGCACGACACGCGCGCGATGGCTCTGGAACCCTACGCACGGGCGCGGGCCCGTTGTTCCTCTGCTGCCGACCGGATGGGTGAGCGATGACTTTCGTGCTGGTGGGACCGGTTCTGGAAGGTTCACGGGTGCGGCTCGAACCGCTTGAACCCCGGCACGCGGACGGGCTGTTGCGCGCGGGGCAGGAGAACCGGAGCTCGTACGGATACACCTGGGTCCCCGGGCCCGGGGAGGTCGAGGGTTATATCGAGGCCCAGTTGGGAAGGGCCGCCGCCGGGAAGCTGGCGCCCTACGTGCAGGTGGACCGGGAATCCGGGCAGGTCATCGGGGCCACGGCGTACTGGGAACCGCGCTACTGGACGGATGACGGCAGCCTCACCGCCATCGAGGTCGGCTTCACCTGGCTCGCCGCGTCCGCGCAGGGCACCGGGGTGAACACCGAGTCCAAGTACCTGCTCTTCCGGCACGCCTTCGAGGAGTGGGGCGTCTCGCGGGTGGACCTGAAGACCGATGCGCGCAACCGGCGTTCGCGGGCCGCCATCGAGTCGGTGGGTGCCACCTTCGAGGGCGTCCTGCGGAACTGGTCCCCCTCGTGGGCGCCCGGCGAGGAGGGGCGGCTGCGGGATTCGGCGATCTTCTCGATCACGGCGGAGGAGTGGCCGGATGTCAGGGGGCGCCTGGAGGCGCGGATGGGACGGGGAGCCGCGTAGACGCGGCACCGCCCGCGTCGGACGGACCCGGCGCGGGCGGTGTGTGACGGACGGGCTGGAATCACGCCTCGCCCCGGAACCTCCGGAGCCGTAGCGAGTTGCCGACCACGAACACCGACGAGAACGCCATCGCCGCGCCCGCGATCATCGGGTTCAGCAGGCCCGCCGCGGCCAGCGGGAGCGCCGCCACGTTGTACGCGAAGGCCCAGAACAGGTTCGTCCGGATGGTGCTGAGCGTCCGGCGGGCCAGGCGGATCGCGTCCGCCGCCGCTCGCAGGTCGCCGCGGACCAGGGCGAGGTCGCCCGCCTCGATGGCCGCGTCGGTGCCCGTGCCCATCGCCAGGCCCAGGTCGGCCCGGGCCAGCGCGGCGGCGTCGTTCACGCCGTCGCCAACCATGGCCACCGAGCGGCCCTCCGCCTGGAGGCGCTTGACGACGTCCACCTTGTCCTGCGGCATGACCTCCGCGTACACCTCGCCGATACCGACCTCGGCCGCGACCGACTCCGCCACCGCCCGGTTGTCCCCGGTCAGCAGGATGGGCGTCAGGCCCAGGCGGCGCAGGCGGGTGATCGCCTCCGCGCTGGTGTCCTTCACCGCGTCGGCCACCTCGACCACCGCGCGCGCCTCGCCGTCCCAGGCGACCGCGATCGCCGTGCGGCCGGCGGCCTCCGCCTCGGCCTTACGGGCGGCCAGGTCCGCCGGGAGGCGGATCTCCCACTCGGCGAGCAGTTGTTCGCGGCCGACGAGGACCGCGTGGCCGTCGACCACGCCCTGCACGCCGAGTCCGGGGACGTTGGTGAAGTCCTCCGGGGTGGGGAGGGGGGTGCCGGTGCGTTCGGCGGCTCCGGTGGCCACTGCCTGGGCGATGGGGTGTTCGGAGGCGTGTTCCAGGGCGCCGGCGAGGCGGAGGGTGTCGGTTTCGGTGGTTCCGGGGGTGGT